>CALDOI010000305.1 GCA_937912115.1 uncultured Bacteroidota bacterium
GTAATTATTGGAGCAGCTACTGATATATAGTCAGTTTTAGTTTCAGTATCTGAGCCATTTAGGTCAGTAACGGTTAAGCTCACTGTAAATGTGCCGATGCTACTATATGTGTGTGACGGGTTTTGATCAGTTGAACTATTACCATCACCAAATCCCCACGACCAACTGTCAACTGATCCTGTTGACAGGTCTGTAAAACTAACCAACAATGGGGCATCACCATTCACCGGAGTCCCCGAGAATTCAGCATCAACTAAAGGCGGAGGTCCGATGGTAATTACAAGTATTGAAGTTACACCTGGGTTGGGGCAATTTGAATTTGTTCCATAAACTTGGAGGTCGCCTGAGGTAGCCGATGACCCAAAATCAATTGTGATAAAATTGTCGGATGGATTAATATGATTGATTGTAACATCATTACCGGTATAGTTCCAAAGGTAGTTATCCGAATTTGGATCTGCAACAACTGAGAATGAAATATTTGAATTCCCAGGAGAATAGTATTGAGGAGGTTGTTGTACAAAAATTAATGAATCAGGATTACGTTCATTTACAAATGCATAAGGTCCTGCAGTTGTTGATGTTGTGTAAGTCCATGAATTTACAGTTTCCAAATTTCCAGCAAAGGAATGGCACCCCGACCAGGGGCTTAGAGTACTTGCACATCCGGCAAAATTAGTTCCTCCCCCTATGTTTGAATCATCCCAGTATAGTAGTGGAGTTGAACCTGGGGGGCTCACCAACTCTACCACCAAACCATTTGAATTTACTTCAACATCATACATGGGGAAATTGGTTAAACCGCTAACATAACTTACAGTATATGTTATGTTAATGTTATTTGGTACAGGAAGACTATCGGATGAAGCACCATCATATCCATCCCATGTAATTATATTCGTTCCCGATTCAACAACTGACATGATACTACGTGTTTCATATGGAGGGTCGAAGAGTAAAATGATTTCTACGTTTCCTGCTTTATTAACCTCCACATTGAAATCAACAGTACCATCTTCGCAATAAGTTTGACTTGTAATTGGTGATGTAATTGATCCGAGTATAGTAGCAGGTGGAAAAATGTTGTTATCAGGTTCGTTTAAAAATATCCTATACTGTGGGTTTGGTGTTGCTTCATATGGTATAGATTTTCTGTCGTAATAAAAATTACCGGTATTACTACAACCACTCTGATTACTATACATTGTCCAGATCCCGCCACTCATATCGTTTAATGATAAGGATGTTATTATACTATCCGTAGAATAAATAAAAAAAGTGGCTGAACAATTTGATTGTTCATATAATTGCCATGAATGTGAGTATAGTCTTCCAGGTATGGCGGTATTTGTAATCGAATTAGCTACAGTAATATCTAGGAGGTCTAATTCAAAAGATCCAAAGGAAGTTGTTGTTGGTGAGCTATTCAATACTCGATTAAATTCAATATAATAATATCCAATTGATGGTGGGTAAAAAACTATAGCATCGTATCCGGCTGCACCTACTAATTGTACAGGGCCTTCTCTGGCTTCATTTATGCTGCTAATGTACCCAACTCCACTGACTGGTACAGCCTCTTCTGTTTTAACCGTATTGCCATTAATATCTTTTATTCTATAAACAACATGTGCTGAACCACCCGAACCACTAGCATTAAAACCTAAATAAACAACTTCATTAGTAGAATTAACAAAGAAATTTAATCTATCTAAACTATCACAACCGTAGGTGGCGAAAAGGGAGCGATCTCCACCACCACTATTACAGTGGTTAATTGAATCGTTACAGAGGTAAAAATGCGTAGAATAACCACCTATATAAATCTCCTTTGAACCCTCTGCAAAAACTAGTGAGTTGATAAGGAACAAATAAAAACTAAGAAGTGCAATTTTCTTATGTATTGTATTATTTGTTCTAATGAATCGATGTAGATAATTTGTTAGAATCTTGTTTTTCATTTGTTTTATGTTATTGGATCAGGTTTTTTTGTTCAATATAGATGTTAATAGGACATGTAAGATTTGTTAATGTGCTGAAATAGAGTGTTTCCATTAATGAAACATGAGTGGGCAGGAGTTAATGAATTTCTGCCGATTATGTTTAGGTATTAGTATGACAGTTTAGTACGCATTTACCCCTACTTGGTTTGTGGTTTTTTTACCTTAATTGCATAGAAATACGCAAAAAGCCATGATTTGTTATTATTCAACACCTTAATCACCATTTTCATTACTTTTGATTCATTGTAAATCAATTTGAACCATGATAAATCAATCTTTAAAATATCTATTAATTATTTATTTGGAAATATTTTTCATAAATGCATTTTCTCAATCTACATTTACACCATACGATGATGTTCCAGGGATTATAAAAAGTTATAAACCAGCATATAATAATACATTTCCCAATTGGGCAAAAATGTTATATCAATATCCGGTAAACTACAATGACATAGTTAAGGAATTTGAAGTTTACATAGAAAATCATCCTGATAAGAAATCACCAGAGATAAGATATTTTAAAACTTGGCAACGTACACTAGCTCCTCTTGTTATGAATGATGGTACAATTGAACTCCCTGACACAAAATTATATTATCAAAATTTGTTGGAGTCTCAACTCAATTCAAATGAAAATTCCAATAAGGATAATCGATCAAACTCCGATTGGTCATTTTTGGGGCCAAAAGAAACATATTGGTTAAATGAATCAGGAAGCCCAACTGCCCCCGATGCATGCCCCTGGCAGGTTAACGTGTATTCATTCGATGTTGCCCCATCCAATGAAAATGTAGTTTACTGCGGAACCGAAACCGGATTTGTAAATAAAACCACCAATAAAGGTGTTAGCTGGGAATTATTAGCCCCCTCATATTTTTTTGGGGGAGGAGTAACTGCTGTTGCAATACATCCTGGAAACGAAGATATTGTTTTTGTTACGGCTGGTAATCAGGTGCATAAAACTACAGATGGTGGAAATACATGGACTCCTTTGCTAACTACTGGGGGATCGTTTCAAACAAATAGATTAAAAATCAACCCAAACAATCCTAATAATATTGCTGCAGCCACAACAGCTGGCGTATTCATAAGTAATAATGGTGGATTGTCGTGGACGCAAGGATTGGACAAACCATCATATGATGTTGAGTTTAAACCCGATAATAGTAATATGATATTTGCTATTTCGAAGGTGAATGGTAAATTTTCTGTATTTATGTCAGGTGATGGTGGAGCAAGTTTTATACCTCATCTCGATTTCCCAGATGATATAAGTGACGAAAGTGGTGGATTACTAGCCGTTACAGCTGATAATCCTAATATTATGCTCGCTGTTATGTTAAGTTCTGATAACACTCCACTGTTATACAAAGGGGTGCTGGTTGGTGCCTCATGGTTGTGGGATCTTCTGGCTACGGGTCAAACAAATAATTTCCCAATGAATAACGGGCAGGGATATTTTGATTTAGTTCTCGAGATTTCACCCCTTGATGAAAACCTCATTTTTGCTGGAACAACTACACTTTTTAAATCCAGTGATGGAGGTCAGCAGTTTACCGCAATTGGTGGATATACAGGAAACTTTGCCATTCATCCTGATATACAGGACATGAAGTTGTTGACTAATGGTGAAACATGGGTAAGTACCGATGGTGGGTTTTCCCTAACAACAGATAATTTCACTAGTACTAGTAATTATTTCTCGCGAAATAACGGACTCGTGGGTTCCGATATGTGGGGTTTTGATCAGGGTTGGAATGAGGATATTTGCGTTGGTGGACGTTATCATAATGGAAATACTGCCCTTGCTGATTTTTATCAGCCAAAAGCATTACGAATGGGAGGAGCGGAATCACCAACCGGATGGGTAATGCAAGGAAAAAGCCGACACGTTGCTTTTAATGATTTAGGGAATGGGTGGATATTACCTGAAACCGCAGAAACTCAGCCCGAAGGGCGGTTTATCTTTAGCAAATATCCAAATATGGATGAATATGGTGGCAGACGGGGGAATATGGTTTTTCATCCTAATTTCTATGGCACTATTTATCTTGGAGAAGGTAATGCTATGTGGAGGAGTATTGATGGAGGAGTGTCCTACGATATGCTTTATGATTTTAATGATAGAGTTAGATATGTGCAAATTAGTTACAGTAATCCCGATGTGCTATATGCAGATGTGGTAAATAATGGATTGTTTAAAAGTGAAGATGGTGGAATTACATGGACACTAAAACCATCACTTACCAATGGACAAAATGGAACCTCAAACTGGAAGGGCAAAACTTTTTTTGCAATTTCTCCATATGATGAAAATACTATTTATGCTTGTCTGCAAAATGGAACATGGTCGGCAGATATTGGAAAAGTCTTTCGGTCAACCGATGGGGGAGATACCTGGGTGGATTGGACAGGAAGTATATCGGAATACACAAAATGCCTTGTAATACAACCAACCATTGATCGCAATGACCTGGGTTATCTATTTACAAATGCACGGGACGGACAAACAGCTAAAGTATATTATCGCAAAACAGGAATGAATGATTGGGAATTATTTGCCAACGATTATCATGCTGGAAATTATGTTAACCTGGCTTTGCCATTTTTCCGTGACAGCAAATTACGTGTTGCTGGAAACGCAGGAATATGGGAATCTCCTTTGCAAGAAACAGAGTTCCTTCCTCTTATTAATCCGTGGTTTGAGAAATCACATGTTAATTGTATGACCGATACACTTCAATTTGAAGATCATTCCATTATAAACCATGATGGTGTTAGTTGGAATTGGGAGATTATTCCTGAACCCGCCTTTATTGACAATCCAAATATCAGGAATCCAAAAGTAGTACTTGGTGAGGTAGGTACTTACAGTGTAAACTTTTCTGTAACACAAAATGATAGTACTTATAATAAATATATGGAAGACGTAATTACTGCAACTACCTGTCCTTCAATTGAGGATTGCGAAAACCCTGCCGAAATACCAAAACATAATTGGGAGTTGATTTATGTTGATAGCGAAGAAATAAACTATCCGGGATTAGCGATTATGGCGTTTGATGATGATCCATCCACCATTTGGCATACGCGATGGAGTACAGGTTCCGATCCCTATCCACATGAAATTCAAGTTGATTTGGGTGAGGAATATCGACTTTTTGAGTTTTCTTTGCTAAACCGGCAGAATGGTTCAAATGGGCGTATTAAGGAATACGAGCTATATGTTAGCATGGATATCCTGGATTGGGGAGACCCAATTAGCGTTGGGGAGTTTGAAGATACTGGGGCACCTCAAACAATCACCTTCATCACATCCATTGTTGGCAGGTACTTTAGGTTGGTTGGTTTATCTGAAGTAAATGGTAATGCATGGTCATCAGCTGCAGAACTAAGCTTCGTGGGATGTACTGATATCACTTACGATATTGATCATAAAAACGATTTCGAAAATCTGGTAGCATTTCCAATGCCCACTAATGGTATGGTAAATATTTCATTACCAGTTGGCAATAACTTTAATTACCAAATAGTCTCGATTGATAGTAAAATTATTGAGAAAGGAAGATTCTATCCTTCAGACGAAGTTAAATCTTTCAATTTGATCGGATACGAAACCGGTATATATATTATTCATTTTACAAATGATTATGGAGTAACTTACAGGGTGAAAGTAGTTAAACAATAATCCATATATTTGCTTTGAAAAGCTACCAATTGGATCATTAGTATTCATTTCTATGATTCAAACAATATTTAAACCAAATTTTAGGAAAGTATAAAAAACAAAACCTAAGAAATAAGGGTGTTTAAAAATATTCTAATAGTATCAATATTTTTTATTGTTATCACTGCAAAAGCAGGAGAAGCTATTGACAATCTTGAATATAAAATGGCACAGTCAAAAGGTGCTGACCGAGTGAATCTGCTTTGCGACCTTTGCTGGGAATATCGATTTATTTCAGGTGACACCGCTTTAGTTTATGGAAATCAGGCATTGGAACTGGCGAAACAAATTAATTATAATAAGGGTGTTGCTCAGGCGTACAACGATATGGGAATTATTCATGTTGATAGGGGTTCCTTTATTAATGCCATGGATTTCTTTAATAAATCCCTGATAATCAGAAAGAAACTTAATGATAGCGCGGGGATAGCTTCGTTGTACAATAAAATCGGAATCGTTTATCAAAAACAGGGAAAGTTAAAAGAAGCTCTTGAAAATGCCATACAAGCCCTTAAAATTTATGAAGTGCTTAAACAAGATCTTTGGATAGGATATTGTTTAAATAACATTGCCATAATAAATTATAATATTGGCGATTTATCGACTTCACTCGGCTATCATCAAAGGGCTTTAGTAATCCGTAAAAAACGAAACGATCAATATGGTGAAGCCGGATCGTACAGTAATATTGCAAATGTTTTTCTCGACATGGGAGATACTGCACTTGCAATTGCAAATTATCAGAAAGCGTTGCAAATTACACGGCAAATTAAACATGATGAATCGACGGCTGTTATGCTTACAAATCTTGGTGCTGTTTATCTATCGTTGGGTGAAAATCATAGAGCCCTAACTTTTCTTACAGAATCATTGGAAATAAGGGAGCAACTGGAAGATCAAAAAGCGATAGCCTCATCAATGTTAAAATTGGGCACAGTTAATATGAATTTAAAACGCTATCGTGAAGCGGGTGTTTTTTTGTATAAGGGACTTAAAATTGCCAAATCAATTGGTGTAATTGAAGAAGAAATGCAGGCATATCTTGAAATTGCTAAATGGCATGCCCAACAGCATAGGATGGACAGTGCTTTTGTATATCTTGATTATTATACAATTACTAAAGATTCGGTTTATGATCAACGATTGAATCAGCAAATTATTGATACTCAAGCAAAATATGATTCGGAACGAAAAGAACAAGAACTTACTTTATTACAACAGGAAAACAAATTTGCCGAAATAAGCTTAAAGCAAAGACAAACAGAAATATTACTGCTGGTTTTTATAATTATATCCCTTGTTGGTGCTGGTATTTTTCTTTTTTATCGTCACAGACAGAAACAAAAACTGGAATTGGATTTATCAATTATTCAACATAATGAACAGCAAATAAAGGCTGTGTTGGAGGGACAAGAAGAAGAACGCCGCCGCATTGCCCGTGAGTTACACGACGGGGTGGGACAGTCATTGTCGGGCGTTAAGCTAAAGTGGGAAAGTATTTCCGAAACAATTAAAAGCGATAGTTTACGTGAAAGTTTACAAAACCTTTCCGGCCTAATTGATGGGGCTGCTAATGAGATCCGTACTATTTCGCACCAGATGATGCCTAAAGAGCTCGAACAGTTTGGTCTGGTTGCTGCCATCAAAGGAATTGCCGACAATAGTGAAAACTTAGGTAAAATAGCATGTTCTTTCAATCATCATAATATGAATGATCGCTTATCACAACCCCTTGAGCTGGGTTTGTTCAGAATTGCTCAGGAACTTATAAATAATATCCACAAACATGCTGAAGCAACAACGGTTAATATCCAGTTGCTCAGAAGAAAAAAGAATATTGTTTTTATTGTTGAAGATAACGGTAAGGGTTTTAATTATGAACAAAAAAAGGGAATTGGTATTGGCCTTATGAATATTGAAAGCCGGGTTCATGGCCTAAATGGCGTATTAAACTATGAAAGTAAAGTTGGTGAGGGAACCTTAGTCACTATAAGAATACCATTATGACAAAAGAAATCAGAGTATTATTGGTAGATGATCATCAGATTATTATCGATGGGTTGCAATCCTTGTTGATTAGTGAAGTAGGAATCCGGGTTATAAGTAATGCAAATAATGGCCGCGAAGCGCTTGAGTTATTGAGAGTATTAGATGTGGATGTAGTTTTGATGGATATCGATATGCCAGTTATGAATGGTCTTGATACTGCAAAAATTGTAAAGGAAAAGTATTCAAATACAAAAGTTATAATACTTTCGATGCATAGTGAGAAGGCTATGGTTAAAGATCTGATAGAACTTGGCGTAGATGGTTATTTATTAAAAAATACCAGCAAGGATGAACTGATTGGTGCAATTAAAAAAGTATCAGAAGGTGGTCGATATTTTTCTACGGATGTAACTTTGTCTCTTTTAGAAAAGGAAAATACAAACAAACTTAATATCACTAATTCTGGGATAAAACTTACTGTCCGGGAAATTGAAATCATCAAATTAATAGCCGAAGGTTATACTAATAAGGAAATTGGTGACCAGTTATTTATAAGCCATCGTACAGTAGATACACACCGAACAAATCTCATGAAAAAGATTGAGGTTAATAATGTTGCCGGTATAATTAGTTATGCCATTAAAAATGGATTTATTAACTGATATATTCACATAATTAAATACCCCATTACCTAAAAATACGGTATTTACCGTAGTCATTTAAGTACATAGCCCTATTTTCTGTGCTTCATATCAAAGTAGTTTTGGTAAATATTTTTATAAACTAATACTATAACTATGAAAACAAGAAATTTAATTTTGGTAATGCTACTCGTATTTGGCGTAGCAATGAGTTCATGCAAAAAAGATGAGGAAAGTGCAAATCCTATTACAAGTAGCGGTAAGCTAAGTTTAAAGTATGCCGGAACATCATGGAATGCATCACTTGCCGTTCAGGCTATTAACACAAATGGTGTTATTAACGTAACAGGAAGTGATTCAGAAGCACGCCAGGCATCTGTACTTCTAATGAATGTTACAGCACCAGGCACTTATCAAATTACTGCAGCGTCAGGCAATCAGCTTAGATGGACAGAAGGTTTAAACCCGGATCAAACCTATTTGGCAAATGGAATATTGGGGAGCGGTAGTATTACAGTAACCGAGATTTCTAATAGTTCAATTAAGGGGACATTTGCCTTTGAAGGCTATAATACCTCAGGTGCAATAAAAAGTATTACCGACGGTGTATTTGAAGGATCGTTTTAACAAATCAAGGAAGTTATTATGAAAAAAACACTAATTATATCAATGATATTGATCGTTATTTCAACCGCTTGTAAAAAGGATAAAGAACCAGAAAACCCGGATTCTACCTCATGTAATGGAGTTGTTTGTGAACCATCACTCCTTGCAGATGAAACATCCGCAATATTACCTGTGGAAATACAGGGAGTGTATCAAACAACATATACATATGCCGAACCTAACTCTCCTTTCACAAACGGACAAAAGGCAAAATTCACATTAACTTCAAATAATGAGTTGATTGTAGAAATCGAAGGAGAGGAATGCTTAACTCTTAAAGATCCAGCTTTCAGAGCTGGCCTAAGTGAATCTAATTATTTTTTTAAAGATGATTGTGATAGAAATATCTGTTACAATGTATCGGAAAACACGGATGGTGTATTTAATGAAGTTAATATACAACCATACGAAGGTATGGGTTGGTATGGTCAATTTGCACAAGAGTAGACATTGCTATTAAAAATCAATTTAACTATAACCACATAAAAATAGAACAATGAAAAAATTATTTCTAATTATTATACTAATAACAAGTGTAATTGCTTTTTCGAATACAGCTATGGCAGTAAACAAAAAGAAAGACAAAAAAACCAATTGGAGTACTTTTGAATTTAGTGACCTGGTTAAAGGAAAAGTTCCAGGACCTGTAAAGAAAAAATACTCAGATGTAAAACGGGTATATATTGCTGACCTGGTTATCAACCAACAGGTTTTTTCAAAATACTCCAAAACATCATATGGCGGGCTTAGTCATGGCGCAGCTACAGCACGTATGAAAGCTAATTTGGGGGGTATTGATTTTACTACCTATCAAACAGCAGTTGCACAAATTTATGATGATATCGCCCAATATTATGTTTCTCAGGGATATGAATTAGTTACCGAAGGTGAAGTTATGCAAACAGAAATGTTTAAAAACAGGGAGGAAGGAAAACGTATTGTTATCGCTAATGCTTCAGATGTTGAACCCGTTCGTTATGGCGATGGCGGGCTTAACAAATATGTTAGTGTTCGACCTGCTAATAAACTTGTGGTTTATAATGATGCCAAAAAGGATGTGCTAACTAAAGGTGGTGCACCATGGAAGGTGTATTTCAAATTAGCCAACGAATTAAATGCTTTGGTAGTAAGTTATGAATTTAAAACAACATTTGTAACCATGGATGGAAAAGGTGGGTATTTTAGCACATCAGCAAAAGTACAAGCCTCGCCCTATCTTAGTGTTGCATCTGGAAATTTAACAACTTTGGCTCCTTCAAAAAAAACAACCCAACCTACAATTGGTGGTTACTACCAAACAGAACTACTTGAAGGAAATAATAATGGATGGATTTCTCCTGACGGGTTTAAAGAGATTGATGAAAGTGAAAGCAGCTATTATTGGACAGGTAGTTCCA
>CALDOI010000306.1 GCA_937912115.1 uncultured Bacteroidota bacterium
CACCAAGATTTAATCTAAACATATCGTTAATTTTGTATGCTCCACCAAAGGCCATTGTATTTGTGGTTAAGCTAAACCCTAAATTACTTTGGTAAGCTTGTGTAACACCAGTTTGCGCACGTAAATAACCGCCACTCAATAAGAAATTATCAGTTATGCTATACTCTAGACCAACTGCAAACTCCCAGAAATTTTTGTCGATTTCAGGTTTCTTGTTATCTTCAGCTGTTTTAGCCCAACCGGTATTCTTATCAAAATATGTATGATAAGTAACCGAAACTTTCAGCGGCTCAATAATTCTGTAGTCAACACCAATTGATGCCATTGCAGGTATATCTGCATTAGTTTTTGCGCCATCAGGGAACATATAAATAGGTGTTCCGTCAGGATTCATACCAATAGCAAAACCTTTGTTAGGATCCACTTTGTTTGTAAGATCCATTTTGGTTTGAAACTCATATTTTAAACCAATATTCAATTTATCTTCAAAAAAGGAAAGATTTGCTCCAATAATAGGTGTTATTCCACTACCTGTTTGAGTAATATCACCTTCCTGATCCCCCATTAATGCAGCACCACCCAATAATTGAGCTGCTTGATTATCAAGTGATGTGGCAACTCCTGAATAAGTGCCCATTGCAGTTTGTAAATCCATACCGGCAACTTGCTCAGCAGGTACGCCAAATTGAACTAACCCACCTTGTAATTGAAGGCTTTGTAATTCAGTTAGTATGCCATTTTGAACAGCTTGCGCCCATGTTAAAGTGCCATAACCAGCAGTAACAGCCGGGGCAATGCTTTCTGCAGCACCAGTTGCAACTAAAGCATAACCTTCGGCAACTCCGGCAGTGGCTACCATAAATTCGTCAGCACGTTGGTCGGGACCTTCAGCAAATTTTAATGTAATATCTCTTATATGTCCCTTATAAGTGTTTTTGGCCATAATATATCTGGCACCTGCAAATATCGAAACATTTTCATTAATCTCATAACTTACACCTGCTTGTAATCCCCAGTAAACAGATGTTCCGGCAAACTCCATGTTTACAGAATACCCTGTAACATTAGTTGGAGGTCCACCAAAAGCAGGAACTAGTGATGCAATTGGAACTTCCATCATAGGTACGCCTTTATCAAAAGTAGCACCACCACCACCACCGATGGCTAAAAAACCAGCTGAGAATACAAATTTACCTGTTTTGTATGCAAGGTAAACAGAAGGAAACACAGGGGCTGAAATTTTTCCTGTGTATTTCTCTTCATTCAGGAAAGGAAATGTTGATGTAATTGTTTGGGTTTGAAAAATACTTTGGCTTGATATACCTATGTGAAAACCATCACCTAATTTCGTTAACCCTGCCGGATTAAAGTATACAGCATCAATTTCAACAGATGCTCCTCGCGATAGCATGCGTGACCACGCAGCACTTTGATTAGTGTTATGAACTAATCCCCCAGCCATAAGGAAGCTGGTGCTAAGAATAATTCCAAGAGTAAGTAGCGTAAATTTTTTCATATTTTCATTTTTTGATTTATAACTAATTCGCTAAAATATGTAAAACATTTCATATATCAATATTTTTCAATTTTTTGAATTTATGATATTGATCATTAATTTTTTGAGTAACTAAGTAACGGACAAAATTTTATCAAAATAAATGCGTTCAATTATATCAGACACATTTATTGATAGTGTTTTATTACTATTACCATGTATAATCACACGATTCCCATAATTTCCTTTCTTCTTCCTCAGTAATTTTAGCAGCTTCTTCGGGAGTGTAGTTTTGCGAAGTTTTTTCAAGCATACAATCACAGTAGTCAACAGCATTTTTTTCTTCAACACCGTTTGTTTCCATAAATGTTTTGCAACTCTTTGTCCATTCTGCTTTTTGTTCAGCACTCCATGTGTCGGCTTTCGAATCACAGTTGCATCCGCTTATAAACAATAATAAACCGAGCGGTACAAATAATAATCTGATAATCTTCATTTTAATAGATTTTAAGTTTCCAATAATTAGTATTGATAATGTGTGATAAAAAACAAAGTTACGTAATATTTCAGGAAACCGACTATTTTTGTTTTAACAGTTTAGAGTATAATAGACTTGGTAAATGTGAATATCAAAAAAAATAATATGAAAAAGATTGTATGTGCAACAAATAATAAACATAAGTTGGAAGAAATCAGACATATACTACGTGAGGAATTCGAAGTGCTAGGCCTGTTAGATATTGGATTTGATGAAGATATTCCAGAAACGGGAGCAACTCTGGAAGAAAATGCATCAATCAAGTCGTATACTATATATAATAGGTATGGCATTGATTGTTTTTCGGACGACACAGGTCTTGAAATTGATGCGTTGAATGGTGATCCTGGGGTTTATTCGGCACGGTATGCTGGTGAGAACTCCAGTTATGAGGAAAATGTTGATAAAGTACTTAAAAAATTAAATGGGAAGGATAATCGTAGTGCTGCATTCTCCACAATTATATCACTTATTATTAAGGGAGAAGAACATCTTTTTGAAGGTAGAATATCAGGACAAATTTCTACCCATAAATCTGGCGAGGGTGGTTTTGGTTATGATCCTGTATTTATACCCGATGGTTATGATATTACCTTTGCCGAAATGTCGGCAGAAATCAAAAACACAATTAGCCATCGTGCCTTGGCAACTGAAAAGCTGGTAGCATTTTTGAAGACATTGGAATAAATTGGAATATTTATCTCACTAAAAACCTTGTAATTATGAATGCAGTGAAGAATCTTATATCAATCTAAATAAACATATTCTCAACAGTAATATTAAACAATTCGGAAATTTGGATTCCCATTGCCTCAGCCTGTTGTGGAACTAAGCTGGCTTTTGTTACACCAGGAACGGTATTAATCTCAACAAAGTATAAACACGAATCAGTTAATATATAATCAATACGAACAATCCCTTTACAGCCAAGTTTATTATATAATAAAGATGATACAGCTTTAATGTCAGTTTCCTGTTCAATATCAAGGTTAATGGGAGGAGTTACTTCATTCGCCTTTCCCTTGGTGTACTTTGCTTCATAATCGAAAAACTCATTTTCAGTTGTGATTTCTATTAACGGTAGAATATTTAACTCTTTTCCATTTAAAAAAAGGCCACAATCAATTTCACGACCATCAATAAACTCTTCAATTATTATTCGGGTATCAGCTCTATATGCATCCTCAACTGCTTTTTCGAAATCTTCAATGTTACTAACCTTCGAAACACCAACACTAGACCCACTACGCGCGGGTTTAATAAAAACAGGGAGGCCAAGTGATTCTATTACTTCTTTTTTATTGATATTTTCCCCTGTTACAAATGAATATGAATCGGCAACATTTATTCCCAACGACCTTACGAAATTGTTACACAAGTACTTGTTAAAAGTAAGTGCCGAAACATCCATATCGCATGAAGTGTAAGGAATTCCTAACATATTAAAATAACCCAAAATTTTCCCGTCTTCACCAGGAGTTCCATGAATAGCATTGAAAACGCCATCAAATTTTATAATGTTATGACCCAGGTCAAGACTAAAATCATTTTTGTTAATCTGATACTTTTGGTTAAGTTTATCTTGATAATACCAACTGTTTTGTTCAATAACAATTACATATGCTTTGTATTTGGCAGGATCTAAACTATTCTTTACCATAGTGCCACTTTGAACTGATATCTGATACTCACCTGAGTATCCTCCACAAACAATAGCAATGTTTTTCATTTTGTATCAATTAATAATAATGATCTTAGAATACAAATTTAATGTCTTTTTTCGATCGTAAAATAAAGTATCTGAATAACCTCAATAATTTTTACCTTTGCCAATATTATACAATAATTTCAATTGATTGAAGTTATGCAAATGTAAGCCAAGCTAAATAGGGTACAAACAATAAACGGAGATGAGTTTTTTTTATTTTTTAGGACGAAGAAAGTTCTATTTGCATTTTCTAATTGCCATAGGTTTATCCTTGTTATTGATATGGATTGTACTTAAATCGATGGATGTTTTTACTCAACATGGTGATGTTTTTATTGTACCTGATTTTAATGGATATACAATTGAGCAGTTGGCAGAAAAGGGTTATAATGATTATTTCACATTTGAAATAATCGATTCGGTATATTATAGGAAAAAAGAAAAAGGGACTGTTGTGATACAGCATCCTTTGTCAGGAGCCAGAGTTAAGCAGGGGCGCCATATTTATCTTACAATTGTAGCCCAATCTCCTGAGAAGGTAATGATGCCAAACTTAAAAAACCTGTCTCTTCGCCAGGCGTTAGTAACACTTGAGTCAGTTGAATTAATTGTTGGCTATCTTGATTACGTTCAGTACTTTGCTCGCAATGCCGTTGTTGATCAGTTGATTAATGAGGAGCCCGTAGAGCCTGAGACCGAATTAATGAAAGGGTCGGTTGTGGATCTTGTACTTGGAAAAGGAGACTTAACGGAAATGATACCCATGCCTTTTTTAATTGCATATAAACAAGCTGAAGTTAGAAAAAAACTGCATTACTATTCGTTGAATGTAGGCAGAGAATACTTTCTTGATGGTGATGATACAACACATGCAAGAGTATATAAAACAGATCCGGAAACACTTACTGAGGATGGTTTAATGCTCGGACAGCCTGTGAACATATGGTATCGATCGGATGAATTGATTGATTTTCAAGAGTATTTAAAGCAATTTGAACCTGATACAATTGCTGAAAATACTGAATATATTCAAAATAAATTATTGGATGATGAATTTTAAGATAATAATAGCAACATTGCTAATAGGTATGTGTTATTCGGTATTTGCACAAGAATATATTACAGGTATTCAGGTAAATGAAGCAGTTGAATTAGAGTATAGAAAGATAGCTCTTGAGGAAGAGTCAGGTATTAGATCATTTGATAGTAATGAAGAACATTTATTGTTACCTTTTTTTGATGATTTTTCTACAACAACAATATTTCCCAATCAAAAATTGTGGGATGGCCGATCATCATTTGTGAATAAGGATTTTCCATACATGCCAGTTAATTTGGGTGTAGCAACCCTGGATGCAATAGATAGTTCAGGAAGAGTTTACAAAGATGCCTCATGGGTGCCATTTAAGGCTGATCAATTAATGTCGCAACCAATCAGACTGGATTCAATTTTTAGTCCTGTGGCCAGGAAATTAACCCCGGAAGACTCATTGTATCTCAGTTTTTATTATCAACCGCAAGGTGTTGGTGATGCACCGGAATCTCATGATTCGCTATTACTCGAATATTCAAGATTTACGGGGAATATGGTTTTTTCGCATATGGATTCTGTTTTGGTAAGTGCAGATCTTTATATGCAAAATCCTTCAGATACCATTTGGCCACTTGATACACTATGGGCGCCAACCGGGTGTAATCCAATTATTTTCACTATTAATTATAAAATTTTGATTTGGGGCGATTTAGTGGAAGTTGCTTGCGATTCAGTATTTGTACCTGAAGTTGTTTGGGATCCAATTTGGAACTCTGAAGGTATGAGCCTTTCCGAATTTAAAGAAAAATATGGTAGGGATATGGTTCAGGTAACTATACCGATACTTGACACAAACTATTTTAATAGTGAATTTAGATTTAGATTTAGAAATTTAGCAAGTATTTCAAATGATAACTATCCACCATCATGGAAAAGCAATGGCGACCAATGGAATATTGACTATGTATATTTGAATAATAATCGGTTCATTGGGGATACCACTTACAGAGTATTATCATTCTCACAACGCGCTCCTTCATTTTTAAGAAATTATGAAGTTATGCCCTACCGTCAATACAGAAATAACCCGACGGTAAATATGCGTCAAGAATTTAGAATGTATATTACCAATTTGGATAATATAGAGCATAATACTAAATATTCTTACCATGTTAAACAAGTTAATGCTGGTTTTGGATTCAACTATTTCGGAGGAAGCTGTAATCTGAAACCATTCTATGAGGTAGGGTTTCAGGAATGTGTGGATTGTGGCAAAGCACACGCTTGCCCTCCGGTTATGTCAAACTTTGCCATTGATGATAACATTGATTCTGCTTCCTTTATTATTACACATTATATAAGTGATTCGTCCGACCAATACTCAATTGTTGATTCAGCAATTTACCGTCAGGGATTTTACAATTATTATGCCTACGATGATGGAGTTCCTGAACTTGGTTGGGGAGTGGATGGTGCTGGAGGTGCTCAGGTAGCATATCAGTTTACACTTAGCACACCCGACACTTTGTGGGGAGTTCAAATGTATTTTAACCGGACACTTAATGATGCTAATGAGTTTTATTTCGATTTGATAGTTTGGGATGATAATGATGGAGAACCAGGTGAAATATTTCATAGGCTTGAAGGGCAAAAAATAAGTTGGGCAGAGGGGCTCTATTCCTTTTATCCATATATGTTTGATGATCCATTGTTTATGGTTGGTACATTTTATGTTGGATGGGAGAAAGATGAAAAAGATAACTTCAATATTGGTATGGATGCCAATAATAACCGACAAGACAAGATATTCTATAAAACAAATATTGATTGGTTCAATGCATCATACCCGGGAGCATTACTTATACGACCAATTGTTGGGTCAAGCCTTATTTTATCAGAAAGTGAAGTTAATACTGCTGATGGAAATCAAAACATAAAGATATATCCAAATCCTGCTTCCACCTATTTTTCAATTGGCAATAATGATATTAGTAATAATCCAAAGGCAGAGCTAACAATTTTAAATATGTTTGGCCAAAAAGTTCATTATCAAAAGGGTATTGAAACAAAAGTTAGTACAAGCAGTTTAACACCAGGAATATATATTGTAAAAGTAGTTAGTGGCAGCAAGCAATATTCTGAAAAATTATTAATATACAGATGAGCGAAGAACCAATAGCAGATACTTCTGAGGACTATGATTTATATGAACATCATAATGTTGTAGTAGATCCCGGCCAATCACCCACCAGAATAGATAAATTTCTTTTCGGAAAGATAATAAATGTTAGCCGTAATAAGATTCAGCAAGCGGCTACAGCAGGTAATATACTGGTTAACAAAAAGCCTGTTAAATCAAATTACAAAGTCAGACCAAATGATGAGATTTCTGTAGTTATGACATATCCCCCAAGGGACGTGGAAATACTACCTGAGGAAATTCCGTTAGTTATCGTTTATGAAGATGATGATGTTATATTAATAAATAAGCAAGCAGGTCTTGTTGTTCATCCTGGTCACGCAAATTATACCGGTACTTTGTTAAATGGATTAATGCATTATTTTTCCAGCACAGGCCAAACAAATGTTGAAAATGGATTTGGTTACATGGTTCATAGGATTGATAAGGATACTACAGGTCTTCTGTTAGTTACAAAAAATGAAATGGCTCAAACAAAGCTTGCAAAGCAATTTTTTGATCATACTGTTGAAAGAGCCTATGAAGCATTAGTATGGGGTGACATTGAAAGTGAGGAAGGTGTTATTGAAGGACACATTGGGCGAAGCCTTAAGGATCGTCGTGTTATGACAGTTTTTCCAGATGGAGAGTATGGAAAGGAAGCAATTTCTCATTATAGAGTGCTGAAAAGATACGGCTATCTAACTCAGGTTGAGTGCAGGCTTGAAACAGGAAGAACACATCAGATTAGAGCCCATTTTACTTTTTTGGGTCATCCACTTTTTAACGATGAACGTTATGGTGGGAACAAAATCTTAAAAGGTACAACGTTTACTAAATACAAGCAATTTGTTCAAAATTGTTTTAAAGTTATACCACGTCAGGCATTACATGCACGCTCACTCGGTTTTATTCACCCAAGCACAGGTAAAAAAATGTTTTTCGAATCAGAATTACCTGCCGATATGAAGGAGGTTATTGAAAAATGGGATGGTTATGTTTCTTATCGTGGACTTGAGCAAGGTGAATACTAATTTCCAATAATTATTACTTTATAGGTATTATTTATTTGTGATGAAGATAGCTTTATCAAGTATGTTCCTTTTTTATTTGGGAATATATCGATTATTAAATAATTGTCAGATATTTCATCAATGATATAATTGGTTTCTTGCCCCATCGTATTAAAAATTCTGATTGCATAATCGGAGGGTATTTTACTTCCAAATGCTAATTTTATTTTTCCCTTACTTGGATTAGGAGAAATATTTGGCAGAACTGTTATATAGTCATTACTAGTTAGCGTATCACTTCCATTGGCTGATGAAACAATCAGTTGTACATCGAATGCGCCGGCTGAAAGATATTTAATATTTCCGGGTTCTTCCAGTTCCGAATATTCAGGAATACCACCTTCAAAATGCCAGCTATATCCACTAATATTTCCAAAGGATGTGTTTATAAATGAGACTGATCCACCAACAATTATTGAGTTTGGTTCGCCTGAAAAACCAGCATAAATATTAGTTGAATCCAGATTCGTACCCTTTAGTTTGTTTGTTCCCGTATTCATCGGATCAAGCCAATAACCCAGATTACTTGATGGGTCATTATTATTCGATTCCCATGAATAACTGATTTTGCCATAATAGTCAGGTTCGTTTACAAAAGAGCATGAAGCAGAACCACCGGTTAAAGCCCCAACAATGTTACCTTCATTATTAAAAATAGGACATCCCGATGATCCCCCTTCGGTAACTCCATGACCACTTTGTGTTTCAGACCAATGCACCTGCCAATACATGCCATTAGGATCTTCGTTGTTATTGTTGTATTTTGTTGATACTAATTGGTTGGTATAGGTAGAAATCATTTTAACATCACCTTGTGGATGATGAATTGTAACGCCAGTTGGTGATGCAAGACCACTTCTGTCCCATCCATTGTAATAGGGCATGTAAGATGATGGAATATTCTCATCCAATAACAGTAATTTAAAGTCGGATCCGGCATTTGTTCCCGGTAGGCTATTTGCCAATAGAGTGGACCCTGAAATTGTATTATGTTCAGGTTCAATAGTAGGTTGGGTGCAATTTTCCGACTCATAATCGAAATAGAATAACCACTTTGAATAATCGGTTGAATCAGCTAACTCGCCACAATGATTTGCAGTTAGGAAATAAGGAGTTCCATCATTTCGGGTGTTGTTAATTAACGATCCTGTACACCAAAACGTAAGGTTGTCTTGCTTAACAAGTATACGGGCAACTCCTTTTTTCTCATTCTGCCAATCTTCTCCCTCAATACAATTAATATGAACCTCGCAATCGCCGGCTCCACCAAATCCTCTTACACGATCATTGCTTGGGGTAAATCTAACACCTATTTCTTCAATAAAAATTGGGATGTGATTAGATCTTGATTTTGTGTTAAACTCAATTATTATTCTGTCACCTTCAATAAAATCAGTACATGTTGCTCCATAATATATCTCCGTCACATCACTTTTGTTGGGGTTGTAAATGAACAGTTTTTCATCGCTAGCAATCTTTAATTTGTGGAGATAAATATTTAATGCGTTGGCATTTGGAGCAAATATTTCTAATCGCCACAAGTGAATTCCGCTAACTTTTACCCACTCACCCATTTTTAACAGTTCTTGGTTAAAAGGTAAAGTATAACCAGCCTGAACAGGAAGCTTACTTTCGTTGGTGAGCAATCGGTAGTTTTGATTCTCTATTTCTACAATAGGTATTTTTGAATCAATTTGAACATTAAAACTTGCAGGAGTATTGATGTCAGATACTTGTGCATAAACTATGAAGCAAACCGTTACTATTGTTACTATTAGTACAATCCTTTTAATCATTTATCGCTATTATATTTTGATACAAAGTTATGGAACTTAACACCTACATTTACAATAATAGAAATATACGAATGCAATTTATATAAAAGAATCATTATTTTATCAGAGTTATTTTTTTTGAAATGTGGTTTTCACCATCGTAGATATTAACTATATATAGTCCTTCATCATGTAAATGTAGATCAAGGATAAATTCATTTGTACCCATTGTTATAGTTTCTCGTTTAATGGTTTTACCCACATTGTCCGAAACTTCAATTCTAATTTCATTACTATGGATATCAGTAAATTGGATTATAAATATTCCATTGCCGGGATTAGGAAAAAGAACCACTTTGCTATCATCATTTTTATCTCCTACCCCAACACTTCCAACTACTATATACCCTTCTTTAATCAATGTATCCGACCCTCCAAGATTAGTTGCAACTAAAGTTACATCAAACACACCTTCAGTACTATAACGAACTGTGGGGTTTTGATTGGAAGAAGAACTTGGTGAGCCGCCTTCAAATGTCCATTCCCATTCAATTGGGTTACCTGTGGATAGATCGCTAAAGCGAACATTTTCTCCCGGCAATACATTTGTATTATCGGCTTCAAACTCTGTATTTGGAAGCGCCATTTGTGATACATGGATATAATCGAATTTGGTTTCTGTATCAGTACCATCAGCGTTAACTACGGTTAAACTAACATCAAAAAAGCCTGTATCTGTATAGATAACATAGGGATTTTTTTCAATAGATGTTTCAGGTTGTCCATTTTCGAAAGCCCAGTCCCATTCTAATATTCCGGGTGCTGATAAATCTGTAAAAAAAACTGTATCACCCTGTGTTATTTCTGTTGAACTTGATTCATAATCTGCAGTAGGTTGAATTATTTGCCATGAAATTCCAGGTAGTTTTTCAATTCCCGTATTATCAGGATCTAACCAATCTACTAAGCGATAGGCAGCCGTACTTCCATTTTGATCCCATGAATATGATAGTTTTCCGTAATAGGCCGGAGACGGTGTTGCGCAGGAGTTTGATTCATAGCCACCCGTAAGATCACCCATTATGAGGCCGTTGCTGTCAAAAACTGGAGAACCGGAGGAACCTCCTTGCATTATTGATTTCCCGTTTACGGTTTCAGCCCAAATTAATTTCCAATGTGTGGGAAGTCCGTTCCAGAATGTTGATGGGCTAAGAGGAGTATCATATGTTGAAATTTTCTTAATATCGCCTGCAGGGTGGTGTATCCCAACACCATTACCGGCGTCATCAGCAGAATTTGTTCTATTCCAGCCATTATAGAATACATCAAAAGAATTGGGGATTGAGTTGTTAAATTCTACAAGGTAAAAGTCGGAGCCGGCATCTGCAAAGCTAGGATCGTTTGCTCGCAACTGACATCCTGTAGTAGAGTTATAACTGCTATTTGTGCCATTACATGTAGGTGCCTGATAATTAAAATAAAAAATCCATTGATTTCTATCACTTGAACTGGAACCTTCACCGCAATGAGCGGCAGAAAGAAAATATGGAGTTCTGTCATTGTTGGTATTATTGATTAGTGAGCCTGAACACCAATAGTAACTTCCTCCAATTTTAATTGACATGCGTGCAGCACCCTTAATTTGATTTTGCCAATCATCACCTTCCTCACAAGCAACATCAATCATACAGTACCATGAGTCTCTTTGGTTATTGTACATAAATTCTATATCCCTATAAGCAAAAGCTAATTCGCTGATGCTAATCCTTGCTTCTGTTATAATATCCTTAGGTTGAAAATATTCAATAGTAACAATATCACCTTCAATAAATTCAGTAGAGAAGAGGTTTCCCTTGGGATTATTATTTGCTGTAAAGGCTCCTATTATTTGGCTCTTATCATGATTGTATAAAAATAATTCGCCTCCTTCTGGAATGAAAAAATCATCATAATAAACTCCCAGAGCCAAAGCTCCATCAATTATTAATCTTAGTCTCCATATTTTACCAACCTCAGGTATTATAGTCCATGATCCTGAATTAGACATATTTTTGTTAATTTTAACAGAGGTTCCCATTCGCCGTGGAGCAACTGGATTTGATGCTTCATTAATTTGGTCTTCTTCAGAGATACTTTTAATATCCGGTGAATCAAATTTTATACTTTGATAATTATTTTCAGCCTGAAACATAATACTATAAGGTGTTCCACCGTTACTTATCTGTGCGAAACAAACTTTATTGTTCACCGAAAGAATAATTATTAGGGATATAAGAAATAGATTTATCTTTTTCATAGCTGTTTTATTTTAAGGATGGCATATTTTATATGCCAACAGTTAATACAAAAATAAGTATAATAGTAGATAAAGGCAAGTAACTATGTAAACGCATGAGAATTAGTATCGTGGATTATTGGATTAATTAGTATATTTTTGAGAAAAAATTAATAGTATGATTGTAATTACTGGCGCAGCTGGCTTCATTGGAAGTGTATTAGTTGAGCAATTAAATAAAGAAGGTTATGGTAATCTTATTCTTATTGATGATTTTACTAATATTAACAAGGATAGAAACTTAGCTGAAAAGCAATTTATTAAGAAGGTTCACAGGGATGATTTTTTCGAGTGGTTTGATAAATATAGCACTAATGTAGATATCGTATTGCATATTGGAGCACGCACTGATACTACCGAGTTTAATAAGGATATATTAACTGTGCTAAATCTGGAGTATACTAAGCAGATATGGGAAAGATGTAGCGATTATCAAATACCCTTAATATATGCCTCATCTGCCGCAACATACGGGCTTGGTGAGTTTGGTTATAATGATGATCACGACATTGTGGAAAAACTTGTGCCACTTAACCCTTATGGAGAATCGAAGAATGATTTTGATAAGTGGGCATTAAAGTCAAAGAAGCAGCCTCCACGATGGGCAGGATTAAAGTTCTTTAACGTTTATGGCCCAAATGAATATCATAAAGGACGTATGGCATCAGTAATGCTACATGCTTACGGACAGATTAAAGATACGGGAAAAGTAAAATTGTTTAAATCACACAATCCTAAATATAAACATGGGGAACAACTTCGTGATTTTGTTTATGTAAAAGATGTTGTTGATGTAATTCTTTTTTTGATGAAAGATGGCCCTGGGTCAGGGTTATACAATTTGGGAACGGGGAAGGCACGCACTTTTGTTGATCTTGCAAATGCTACGTTTGCTGCTCTTGAACTTGAGCCTAATATTGAATTTATTGATACTCCTGAAGATATTCGTGATAAATACCAATATTTCACCGAAGCAAATATGGATAAACTTCGGAGTATTGGTTACGATAAGGATTTTACTTCTCTAGAATTGGGGGTAAATGATTACGTAAGAAATTATTTAATCAAGAAAAATTATTACTAATAATTGTGAAAGAGAATAACTTTAATATATTTGCGCAGATGAATTTTGTAACAAATAACAATTATTGGTGGCACAATAGGTTTATCCTTAGGGAAAATTTTGTTGTGTAGTTCACTTATAGTTAAAACTAATAGTAAGCCGTCTCATTTCAAAATGGGACGGCTTTTTTTATTCAAAAAAAGTTAGAAAAATGATTAATGAAATTCAAATTTGGATTGGTCGAACAATTTTTCGATGGCGCAGTTATCGTAAACACTCATTATTATTTAACCTGCTATAATTATTTGAAAAATTAATATTTTAAAATGAACTGAAATGAATACAACAATAATTGAACACGAAATTAAAACTAAACAATTTGACTCAATAGATGGCAGATATGGCGAATATGGTGGTATGTATGTTCCTCCAATACTTGAAGACAAACTATTAAATCTTGCCGGGTTTTTTATGGAAACAAAATCGAAACCTGATTTTGAAACTGAATACTTATATTATTTGAAAACATTTGTAGGACGACCATCTCCATTGTATTATGCGAACAATTTATCCAAAATAGCCGGCTCAAAAATTTATCTTAAGCGGGAGGATTTAAACCATACGGGATCCCATAAAATTAATAATACCATCGGGCAAATTTTACTTGCCAAAAGAATGGGAGCAAGCGAAATTGTTGCCGAAACAGGTGCCGGACAACATGGTGTTGCAACTGCAACGGCAGCAGCATTATTTGGGATGAAGTGCAAAATATTCATGGGTACACGGGATGCCGAAAGACAAAAAATGAATGTGAGTAGAATTAAGCTGCTTGGCGCAGATATTATTCTTACAAATGAGGGGCGTGGCACATTAAAAGATGCTGTTGATGCTGCTTTAGGTTACTACATTGAAAATCCTGATGTTTTCTACCTTCTTGGATCGCAAGTTGGTCCACATCCCTATCCAACCATGGTTGGACATTTTCAGAGTATTATTGGTAAAGAAGCTAAAAAACAAATAATTGAGACAGAAGGCCGATTGCCGGATAATCTTTTTGCTTGCATAGGTGGAGGTTCAAATGCAATAGGATTATTTACTGATTTTCTTTACGATCAGAATGTTGCAATTTACGCAGCTGAAGGTGGTGGTGATGGACCAATACTGGGGAGCACCGCCGCTACTTTAAGTTTAGGAAAGCCTGGTGTTTTTCAAGGGACATTTTCCTATGCATTAACCGATGAAAATGATAATATATATCCAACACATTCCATTGCTGCCGGACTTGATTATCCGGGAATAAGCCCACAACATGCGTTATTAAAAGACACAAATAGAGCTAGCTATTATTTGATTACAGATGCAGAAGCCATTGAATCTTTTAAATTATTGTCGAAGGTTGAGGGAATAATTCCAGCCATTGAATCATCGCATGCTGTGGCTTTGGCATTAAGAGTGCTGAAAAATAAACCAAATGACATTAGTATTATCAATCTTTCAGGACGTGGTGATAAAGATGTGGAGCGTGATTTGATGTAGGATTATTGATTGTAAAAAAAAAGGAGAGCTCTATAATTAAGCTCTCCTTTTTTAGTTTTGTTGCAATGAAAGTTTTATATTTCGCTAACATTTCTTTTTACAAAATCATTAAGCTCTTTACCCACAAGTAAATTTTTAGCTAGTCGGGCAAGATCGTAAAGTTGTTTTACAATAGCATCTTGCTTATCAGCTTCTTTTTCGTCCATAACTTTTGTAATAAGTGGATTGTTTGTGTTTACAATTAACTCAAATGATTCAGGAAGGCTTCCCATTCCCATCATCATTCCACCACCGCCACCAACTTTTTCCATATCTTTCATGCGTCGCATAAACTCATTTTGAGTTATAGTTACAGGCATGTCAGTTTCGCTGAGGTTTTCAAAAATTACATTAAATTTTTCTTTATTTATGCTACGTTCAATAACTTCCTTTAAAGTTTCTTTTTGCTTATCATCAAGTTTAGAAGGTGCTTCATCATCCTTTTCAATTATTTTATCGATGGTATTTGAATCAACACGTGCAAAAGTAGAATCCTTAAGTTTTTGTTCTAAACTATTAATAAAATGATTGTCAAGAACTCCGTCCATTATTAACACATCATAACCGCGTTCGGTCGCAGTTTCAATGTAACTATATTGGTCTTCTTTATTAGTCGCATACAGATAAATCAGCTTTTTATCTTTGTTTTTCTGAGTCTTCTCAATATGTTTTTGATATTCATCAAGAGTAAAATATTTGCCTTCAACATTTTTAAGAAGTGCAAATTTTTCGGCCTTTTCGTAGAATTTCTCTTCGGAGATCATTCCGTACTCAATAAAAATCTTAATATCATCCCATTTTTTCTCAAATGCTTCACGATCTTTTTTGAAAAGTTCGTCAAGTTTGTCAGCTACCTTACGTGTGATATAATTTGAAATTTTCTTAACGTTACCATCACTTTGCAAATACGAACGACTTACGTTAAGTGGAATATCGGGTGAGTCGATTACACCATGTAATAAAGTTAAAAAGTCAGGAACAATTCCTTCAACCGAATCAGTAACAAAAACCTGATTGCTATATAGTTGAATTTTATTTCTCTGCATTTCATAATCCTTTTTCACCTTTGGAAAATAAAGAATACCGGTTAGGTTAAAAGGATAGTCTACATTTAAGTGGATGTGAAACAATGGCTCCTCAAATGAATAAGGATATAATTCACGATAGAATTTTTTGTAGTCTTCATCGGTGACCTCAGTTGGTTTTTTCTTCCAAAGGGGATTTGTATTGTTGATAATTTTTGGCTTCTCAACTTCTTTGGTTTCCTGATTACCGTCTTTATCTTTCTTACCTTCAATTGGTTCTTGAATCTTTTCTGTTCCAAATTGAATGGGGACAGGAAGGAATTTACAATACTTGTTTAGAAGCTCATTTATTTTATAATCTTCTAAAAACTCTTTATTCTCGTCATCAATATGAAGAATTACTTCAGTTCCACGATCATTTTTCTCTATTTCTTCCAATGAGTAGTTCGGACTTCCATCACATTCCCAGCGCACAGCTTTGGTTGATCCACCTTTTTTATAAGTTTTGGTTTTTATCTCAACCAAATCGCTTACCATAAATGAAGAGTAGAATCCTAATCCAAAGTGGCCAATAATATTATTTTGCTCGGCTTCACTTTTGGTTTTGAATTTTTTCACAAATTCTTCGGCACTTGAAAAAGCAATCTGGTTAATGTATTTTTTAACCTCATCTTCTGTCATACCGATTCCACGGTCGCGAATGGTGATGGTTTTTTTCTTTTTATCAACTTCAACATGAATGGTAAGGTCACCCAAATCACCTGTAAATTTACCCATCGACGCAAGTGTCTTCAGTTTTGAAGTAGCATCAGTAGCGTTTGAAATAAGCTCTCGTAAAAATATTTCATGATCCGAATAGAGGAATTTCTTAATTATCGGGAATATATCTTCCGTTTTAATATCAATTTTGCCTTTTTGTAATGTCATAGTAATAAATATTTAATATTTGATAAGCCAAATATCAAAGCTTGTGCCAATGCAATGTGGGTGACAAAATGTCTAGTCAACTTTTTTAGGTGCTTTATACCTTCTCCAAAACTTATATGAGGTAAGGGATGTTGTTTTGATTATTTTGTTAAATATACTGAATTTCATCAGTTTATGCATAATTCGATAACTTCCAAATATTATGGATATACTTAAGATTAATAAAAGAATATCGTAGGTGATTTTAGAAGTCAATCCCTTAAAATCAATAATTTGGGGAATCAAAATAATGAGTACTATTGGTAACAATGAAAAGCTAATCCACCATATTAAAGCTATGAAACCATGTGGGGTTTCGATTGCACGGGTTGGACAATTATTCAAGCATTGCATACAGCTTTCGCATTTGTATGACCATATTGGTTTTCCATCTTTCATCGAAATGGCAGTTACCGGACAACTATTAACACATAAGCCACATTCATTACAATCATTGGTCGCAATATAAGTTTTTGAAAGCACGAATCTTCCATAAAAGTAATATCCAATTGATATTGGAACTAAGGCCAGATCAATGGGGAGCCACCAAAATCCAGTATATACAGGTTTGCCTGATAGAATTTTTGAGGAGAAACCAACTGTAATTCGTTTGCATCTTTTAAATATTGAGTTTATAACCTTTTCTTTTAATCCCGGATGCAGGGAAATCCAGTTTGAAGGTAGGTCGATGGAGCGATAACCTATCAAAGTAAAGTCTTTTACCCAAAGCATTATAGCTGGAAGTAACAATGCAAGTCCGCTTAATCCGGGAATAAATACCTTACTAATTTTCATTCCCGCACGCGTGTTAACTACGAAAAACTCATTGTTATTTTTTGATCTCGATAGTTTCCATAAATATTTAAGTACAATTGGTGGAGCATTAAATCCATGAGTGGGATAGCAAAATCCAAATAGAGTGTTCTCGATTATATCTTTTTCATTCGCTTTTTCATCTCTGCCAACATTTACAATTTGAACCTTCATATCCATATCGGTGGCAATATCACCTATCCAATGAGCAACACTTTTGGCATTTCCTGTACCAGAAAAATAATGAATTATTACTTTGTCGAATTTTGGCTTTGTAGAATCCGTCATAAACGTTAATTTATTTTGTAAATATATGAAAATCATAAATTAATAACCGATTAGTCATTGGCCAATTAACTACTATGATATACAAGAATGGAATGTTGAAGTGATTGAAGGTTTGGATGGTTGGATTATTATTACATGACTAATAAAAACCAATGACCAATTCTCAAATTTCAATTTCATTTGTATCTTAGCCCCAATTATGATTGGAACAATAGTTAATATTCTGGCAATAATTGTTGGAAGCTCATTGGGGTTATTTCTAAATAAGAGATTACCCAACCGGTTTATCAAAACCTTTTTTCAGGTAATTGGATTATTTACCATTTTCCTGGGCATTTCGATGGCACTCGAAACAACTCATATATTGCATATGATAATGGCATTAATTACCGGAGCAATTATAGGTGAGGCATTAAAGATTCAGCAAGGAGTTGAAAGAATGGGTGATTTTTTGAAACGAAAGCTAAAAATTCGTAATGGTAAATTTACCGAGGGCTTAGTAACTGCATTCTTACTTTATTGTATTGGGTCGTTAACAATCCTAGGTGCTATTGAAGCTGGCCTTACCGGCGATCAGGAATTAATTTACATTAAGTCGTTAATGGATGGAGTATCATCCATTGCTTTGGCTGCCGGTCTTGGAATAGGAGTGATGTTTTCGGTAGTTCCTCTATTAATTTTTCAGGGAGGAATAACTCTATTGGCATCACTGTTTGGCGATTTTATTCCGCAAATTATGGTTATCGAAATGTCGGCGGTTGGTGGAATATTATTGATTGGAATGGGGATTAGTATACTCGATATTAAGAAAATCAACGTGATGAATATGTTACCGGCATTGGTTACAATAATATTATTACTATGGCTTTTTCCGGCAGTTGGGATATAGATTAAACTTATTTCATATGGATCATGTCTCTAATGAAATTTGCCCAAATTGTTACAAAGAATATGATGGAATATTCAACTTTTGTCCTCATTGTGGTCAGCCAAAAATAATCGCTGATTTATCCATTAAATTTTTTGTTGTAACTATTATTTGAAATTTTAAAGTTTATAGGAATTAATATTAACTTTGTTTCGATAATGTGTAAACTAGGTTTAATGGCAACAAAGGAAAAAACATCTGTTACTCCTGATTTAGATGAGAAACAAGAAACTATCAGGAATTTAATCCTTTTTAATGATGATTATAATACATTTGATTTTATCATTGATGCACTTGTAGAGGTTTGTAAGCATAGCTTCGAACAAGCTGAAAATTGTGCATTAATTGCACATTACAATGGTAAATGTAAAATAAAGAAAGGGACGATGGATATCGTTAGGCCAATATATGTTGAAATGACGAACAGACAGATTACAGTAGAAATAGTTTAATAGATAAAATTATCACTTATGTGGACAGTAATAGCAATACTAATTATTATAGGATTACTAATGATGATTCTTGAGATTATTGTAATACCGGGAGCCGGGTTTGCTGGCATAATTGGTTTTATTTTAATGGCTGCCGGAATATGGCTGGCATATTCGAAAGTGGGTATCATGGCCGGTAATATTACTCTTGCTTCTACTCTTGCAATTAATGTACTTGGACTGATTTTAACTCTGCGATCGAAGACTTGGAAACGAGCAAAATTGAAAACTGTTAACTCGGGCAAAGTAAACGAAATTGATTTGAATAAGATAAAAATTGGTGAAATTGGAACAACAATTTCCAGATGTGCACCAATGGGGAAGGCGAATTTCAATAATATATATTATGAAGTAAGCACATTATCGGAATTTATTAACGAGAATCAAAAAGTTGAAATTATAAGAATATCAGGAAATAAAATTTATATAAAAACAATTAATAATTAATCATGGAAAGTGTTTATTTACTACTAGCAATAGGTTTAGGGTCAATCTTTTTACTCTGGATACTATTTTATTTTGTACCGGTAGGATTGTGGTTTACTGCTCTTGTATCTGATGTACGAATTTCTTTATTACAACTTGTACTTATGCGTTGGAGGAAGGTGCCACCACGTATAATCGTAAATAGTTTAATTACATCTACAAAAGCAGGACTTCGTTTACAGCGTGATGATTTAGAGGCACATTACCTTGCTGGAGGACATGTTCAGCAAGTAGTAAATGCACTTATTTCAGCTGATAAAGCAAATATTGCCCTAGATTTTAAAACGGCTACAGCAATTGACCTTGCTGGACGTGATGTTCTGGAAGCTGTACAAATGTCAGTAAATCCAAAAGTTATTGACACAAAAAAAATTGCTGCAGTAGCAAAGGATGGTATTCAGTTATTAGCTATGGCACGAGTTACTGTAAGAGCTAACATTGCTCAACTAGTTGGAGGGGCAGGTGAAGAAACTGTACTTGCTCGCGTTGGTGAAGGTATTGTTTCATCCATTGGATCGGCTCATTCCCACAAGGCCGTGCTGGAGAATCCAGATAGTATTTCTAAAGTCGTTCTTGCCAAAGGTCTGGATTCAGGTACTGCTTTTGAAATTCTCTCAATTGATATTGCTGATATTGATATTGGAAAAAATATTGGTGCTGAACTACAAATGGATCAGGCAAATGCCGATAAAAATATTGCTCAGGCTAAAGCCGAGGAAAGAAGAGCCATGGCTGTTGCACATGAACAGGAAATGAAAGCTAAAGCACAGGAATCACGTGCAAATGTTATTCAGGCAGAGGCAGAAATTCCAAAAGCAATTGCTGAAGCCTTCCGCTCAGGCAATTTAGGTATTATGGATTATTATAAGTTTAGAAACATCCAGGCTGATACCACGATGCGTGAATCAATTGCTGAAAATCCTTCAGTTGATGATACAAATAAAGAATTGTAGTAAGTATTATTTTTACTACTAATTTAAATTCCGGCTTAGTTACTTTATGTAATTAAGCCGGAATTGTTATAATTACAATAATTTATATAATTGCATCTCGAATCGATGATCAGAATTAATTCGAATTGAGTATCTTGCGACAAATTTTTTAGTATGAAATTTACTGCCCAACAAATCGCCTCCGCCCTTAATGGTACAGTAGACGGTGATCCAAATGCTGAAGTAAGCAATCTGTCAAAAATTGAAGAAGGCTTACCCGGAACTTTAAGTTTTCTGGCTAATCCTAAATACACAAGTTATATTTATGATACCAAGGCAACATTGGTAATTGTTAATAATAATTTTAAACCTGATAAACCAATTACAGCTACACTTATTCGGGTTGAAGATGCATATTCCTCATTTGCAACACTTCTCGAAATGTATAATGAAGCGAAGGGAAAAAGAACAGGAATCTCATCCAAAGCAAGTATTACTGAGTCGGCAACCATCGGAAAAAATGTTTTTGTTGGTGATTTTGCTACAATAGGTGAAAACACAATAATTGGTGATAATTGTATCATTTATCCAAATACAACTATTGGTTATAAGTGTGTGTTAGGAAATAATACGATTATTTATCCGGGTGTTACAATTTATGATGATTGTATTGTTGGTAATGATTGTACATTGCATGCTGGCGTGGTAATTGGAGCAGATGGGTTTGGTTTTGCTCCTCAAAGTGATAATAACTATAAAAAAATACCTCAGATTGGTAATGTTATCCTTGAAGATAATGTTGAGATTGGGGCAAATACTACCATCGACCGTGCAACTATTGGATCCACTATTATCCGTAAAGGTGCTAAAATAGATAACCTTATTCAAATTGCACATAATGTTATTGTTGGCGAAAACACAATTATTGCAGCACAAACCGGTATTTCAGGCTCAACAAAAATTGGCAAAAATTGCTTGATAGGAGGTCAGGTGGGAATTATTGGTCACCTGGAAATAGCAGATGGAGTAATGATAGCTGCCCAATCAGGAATTGGAAAGAGTATTTCAGAAGAAAATTCAGTTCATGAAGGATCTCCATCATTTTTAAAGCGTGATTTTCAGAGGTCTTATATACACTTTCGTCGACTCGATAGTACAATAAAGCGAATAAATGAGCTTGAGCGAAAATTAAAAGAATAAGAGTATTTACTCCAGCTTTTAATTAAATGGGCACTAAACCCTATTCCAAATATGCATTATTAAGTCAGTTTTAGCAGGATTGTACAAGAGGTAATTTACTATATATAATAACATTTAGGGATAAATAATTCAATTAAAAAACGGTTCTGGCAAAATTGATTATTTTTGCGAAATTCTGACCATATCAATATCGGGATGAACAATTCAAATTTTTAAATGGCTGATAAACAAAAGACGATAGGCAAATCCGTAACAATAAGTGGTACAGGACTTCATACTGGACAACTTGGGGAAATGACTTTTCATAGTGCTCCGGTAAATCATGGAATTAAATTTAGAAGAGTGGACATTGAATCAAATCCAATTATTGATGCCGATGTTAGCCTTGTGGTTAATACTGAAAGAGGGACAACACTTGCCAAGAATAGTGTATTTATTTATACTCCCGAACATGTGTTGGCTGCCTTTATGGGTATGGGTATCGATAATGTGCTTATTGATTTGGATATGGAGGAGATTCCAATTAAAGATGGCTCTTCAAAGTATTTTATTGAAGCTGTTAAAGAGGCAGGAATAGTTGAGCAAAATGCCTTACGGAAGTATCTTGTTATTAAGGAACCTATTTCATATGAAATACCCGAAAGTCGAGTTAAATTGCTAATTGAACCTGCTGAAGAATTTTCGATTTCTGTTGTGATAGATTATGAAACAGATGTATTGGGACAGCAGGAGGCACATTTGGATAGCATCCACAATTTTGAGGATGAGATTGCTTCTTGCAGGACTTTTGTGTTTCTTCATGAACTTGAATTTTTATTGAGTAATAACCTCATAAAAGGAGGCGATCTTAATAATGCAATTGTCTTTGTTAACAGGGAAGTTTCACAGGAAGATTTGGATAAACTTGCAGAGTTGTTTAACAAACCCAAAGTTAAAGTTAAGCCTAATGGGATACTCAATAATCTTGACTTAATCTACCAAAACGAACCAGCACGACATAAATTATTAGACATTATTGGTGATATTTCTTTATTGGGAATGCCAATAAAGGGTAGAATTACGGCTACCAGACCAGGTCATCAGGCTAATACTGAATTTGCAAAAAAAATAAGAAACCATAAAATAAATAAAGCTATGCTGAAGAAACCTCCTTTTGACATTTATGCCAAACCATATTACGACATAAATGATATAAAAAAGATACTTCCCCATCGACCCCCATTTTTGTTGGTTGATAAGGTGCTGCAGATGAGTGATGACCATATTGTAGCAATGAAAAGTGTTTCGTTGAATGAGCCCTATTTTGTTGGCCATTTTCCAGATGAACCGATAATGCCAGGTGTACTTCAAGTTGAGGCAATGGCTCAGGCTGGCGGTATATTTGTACTCAATTCGGTTGATCAACCTGAATTGTATTCCACATACTTCTTAAAGATCAATGATGTAAGATTTAGATCGAAAGTAGTTCCTGGTGATGTCCTTGTTTTTTCAATCGAATTAACCGCTCCCATAAAAAGGGGTATATGCTCTATGCATGGTAAAGCTTATGTGGGAGATAAGCTGGTTATGGAGGGCCATTTAGTTGCTCAAATAATTAAGAATAAAGAAAAATAGAACCAAAGAACATGAATCAACCACTAGCATATGTTCATCCTCAGGCAAAAATTGCACCTAATGTTGTAATCGAACCTTTTGTGAATATCGAAAAAAATGTAGTTATTGAAGAAGGAACCTGGATAGGATCGAATGTAACTATAATGGAAGGAGCTCGAATTGGAAAGAACTGTAGGATTTTTCCAGGAGCTGTTATTTCCGCAATACCCCAAGACCTTAAGTTTGATGGAGAAGAAACCATAGTAAAGATTGGTAACAACGTAACTATTAGAGAGTTTGTTACCATTAACCGAGGAACTAAGGCCAGTATGGAAACTGTAATTGGAAATAATTGTCTGTTAATGGCCTATGTTCATATTGCACACGATTGTATTCTTGGTAATAATGTAATTCTGGCAAATGCAGCTACCCTTGCTGGCCATATTGATATTGGTGAATGGGCAATTGTAGGAGGCCTGGCAGCTGTTCATCAATTTGTACATATTGGAACGCATTCAATGATTTCGGGTGGTAGCATGGTTCGTAAGGATGTGCCACCATATGTTAAAGCAGGCAGAGAACCTCTTTCATTTGCCGGAGTAAATTCAATTGGATTAAGAAGGCGAGGGTTTCCAAATGAAAGAATAAATGACATTCAAGATATATACCGTATTCTTTTTCTTAAAGGACAAAACGTTACTCAAGCCGTTCGCTATATTGAACGAAATTTAGCTGCAACTGATGAAAGAGATGAAATACTTAGCTTTATAGCCAATTCTCAACGTGGGTTAATGAAAGGCTATACCAGAATGAGAGATAGAAATTTATAGTAATTCCGATTTAATTATTAAAAAATATTATGGCAACAACAGCTGATTTTAGAAACGGACTATGCATAATGCACAATGGTGATCTTTTTACCATTTCTGAGTTTCAACATGTTAAACCCGGAAAAGGCCCTGCCTTTGTACGTACAAAACTTAAAAATGTTAAAACGGGAAGACTTCTAACTAACACATTTACTTCTGGATTTAAGATTGATATTCAAAGGGTTGAAAGAAGAACATATCAATATTTATACAATGAGGGTGATACTTTTCATTTTATGAATACAGAGGATTATGAGCAAACATTTATTGATAGATCTTTAGTTCCTGCACCCGATTTATTAAAAGAAGGTCAAGAAGTAATCATCGCATATCATGGTGAAACAGATTCGGCAATTTTATGTGAGATGCCCACATACGTGGTACTTGAAGTTACATATACAGAGCCTGGTGATAGAGGAAACACTGCAACAAACACATTTAAGGATGCTACAGTTGAAACCAATACTACCGTTAAAGTTCCTCTTTTTATAAATGAGGGCGATAAAATTAAAGTAGATACAAGAACCGGTCATTATTCGGAACGGGTTAAGTCGTAATTCTTATGGATTTTAATAAACCGCTTAATTTAAGTGAGATTGCTAATATTGTTAATGGAAAAGTAATTGGCGATCCAAATGCAAGTGTAACCGGACTTAACGAATTACATGTTGTTAGATATGGTGATATAACATTTGTAGATCATCCCAAATATTATAAAAAAGTTCTCGAGTCGAAAGCTACTTATATAATAATAAATAAGGATGTTGAGGCTCCTGAGGGTAAATCATTAATTTTGCACGATGCACCTATGGATGCATTTAATTTGTTGATAACCCATTCTAGACCAATGGTGCCTGCTATAAGCATGATAAGTGAGACAGCTCACATTGGCAAAGGAACTATTGTTCAACCTGGAGTATTTGTTGGTAATAATGTTAAAATTGGTAGTAATTGTATTATCCATGCAAATGTGAGTATTTATGATAATACTATTATCGGCGATAACGTAATACTACATTCCAATACTGTAATTGGTGGAGATGCATTTTATTTTCAGAAACGCGAAAGTGGATATGTAAAGTTTTTATCAGCGGGTAGAGTTATTATTAATAGCAATGTTGAAATTGGTGCTTCTTGCTCAATTGATAAAGGAGTAACAGGTGACACTATTATTGGAGAAGGAACAAAAATGGATAATCAATGCCAGATTGGACATGATACTGTAATAGGTAAACATTGTTTAATTGGTGCTTTTGCTGCTATTGCAGGCGTTACCATTATTGAAGATGAAGTACTCATTTGGGCACGCGTTGCAATTAATAAGGATATTGTAATCGGAAAGAAAGCCGTTATATTAGCTACATCAGCAGTTGATAAATCGATTGAAGGTGGAAAGGTATATATGGGATCACCGGTAATGGAGGTTCGACAATACTGGAAATATTTTGCGTCTTTAAGGAAGGTCCCAGAGTTAATAAAGAAAATGAACCTTTAGCACAAGAATTCTAAACCACATCATTTTCTGGTAAGGAGGTATTCTTTAATCTTGCTATTCCGGGTAAGTGATATACATCAAGGGCAACAAGAATGGCGATAAATCCCCATACTGGTACCGATAATTTATCAGTATCAAGGAAATTATTAAGAAAGCCATGCGAAAAATATGTAATCAGTCCCAATAAAGCCATTAAACTTAAGAATTTAATATTTTTATCTCCATACTTATAAACCCGTAGTCCGGTTATTATTATGAATACCACCAACAGAATTATAATTAGCATGCCTGGTATTCCCATTTCGGCGAGTGGTCCGAGATATTCACTGTGAGCATTACCCTTATCACCAAGGTTCGTGCTAATTACTGTTTTTTCTTGTGAGCTTTGAAATGGGGAATAAACAAACTGATAAGTACCAGGACCCCATCCAAGTATTGGTTTTTCCTTATATAATCGAAGTGCGGCTTGCCATCTGTTAATTCTTTCCAGATTAGAAGCATCAGATGAAATATTCGTTATTGACTGAATATGCTCGACGAAATTAGCGGATGAATCTTGTTTATTCTTAGATAGCCTATCAAGTATCTGATGTTGAAATGTAAGGAAAGTACCTACAACCACTATAAATGAAATTGCAATAATGTAAAACTTAACACGAAAAAAAATAAAAACCAGAACGGCAACAGACAAGATAATGCTAATCCATGCAGCACGTCCATATGAAAAAATAGTGCCAGTGATTAATATTACAGTTGCTATAAAAGCATAAACTCTGTTTGTTGTTGTGGATTTTGGATAAAACAGAAATCCTGTGGCAACAGGTAAAAACATAGCTAAAGCAGCACCGTATGCTGTATGGTCGTTATAGAATGGTGACATGACCCAATGGCCAGCATCTTCCTCAAATCCATATTGCGAATGTTGAATAAGAGTATAGATAACAACAATACATAAAGCCGCCATATATAGCCACATAAACTTTTTTATGTTAGAAATCTTCTTAAACATTATAGCAGCAACAAAATAAAATGGTACTACAAACCATAATCGTGAAAGAATAAATTTTAAGGAAACTATAGGTAATTCACTGGTGAACGATGTGAATAACATCCAGAGTAACGATATATATATTATATAAGATATTGGGTGTGTTGCTATTTTTTTGTCGTAGCGTTGTTCAAATATTAAATTTGCTACAAAAAGCAGTAGTACTCCAAACATAAGGGGTTCGGTAGGTAAAGAAACACCTAAACCTCCTTCCATATCCCTGATCTCTACAGCAAAAGGGGTTAGAAATGTTATGAATAATAGGATTTTATCAAGTGAAATTAGATAATAAACAAATATTACCAGTACTATTGGAAGTAAAAAAAACCAATATGCATTTTTTTCCAGTACAAGATAGAAATTAACAACCAGAAATATGGCCGTAATTATATATACCCAAACTATTTTAGATTTTTCAGTCAAATTAAAAATTGTTGGATTAGTATTTATACTACAGATTCTTTCTTTTTGTTTTCAAGAAAGAATATAGTTAACACCGACATAATGAATGATGCTAATGACACAAGAGCAACAATAAGCCATCTTACCGGGTAACTCTTTTTATCCGATGGGTATGGAGGACTTATAATATTACTGTAACTTAAGTTGGCGTTAAAGAACCTAACAGCCATCTCATAATCAAGTTTTACCTCTACGTATGATGCAGCTTCAAACTCAATCATTTGTACAATCTCAATAAGTTGACCACTCCCTTTTTCCATGCTTTTACGTAATCTATCAACTTCTTTTTTGTTAATCTGTGAACCATTATTTCCATCAACAGTTCCCAGATATCCTTTCATAATCTCTTGAGATTGTGATTCGTATTCCAGCAAGCCTTCCTCTGTTCCCAGTTTGTACAATACTTGTTTTAGTGAATCAAGTCCTGCACGTTTATGTTGAAGTTGTAATTCATACATCTTAATAACTTCCCAGGATTTTGATTTATGCAGATGAGCAATTTTTTTGTCATAAAAATTAAGTAATGCATTTACCATCATCGATGCCGTGTCAGGGTTTCTGTCAGATACTTCAATACGAACTGATTCATATGGAGTCTTACTTATTGAAACACGTTCGTTATAAGTATCGTAAAGGGCTGTTTTAAAGTATTTATAATCAGGATTGATTTCATAATGAGCAGGTAAATCAAAATGTACTACCATGCTATCGATTATGTCCTGAGAATTAAGTATCTGTAACATTTGTTCAGTCTCACTTTCATCTGAATAAGGTTCAACATTGGCAGGGTAAGCAATGGCATGCGACTCGTATAACGGAGTTATAAAAGTTGGGCCTGAAAAAATCATGGCTAGTACTGCAGAGACTACCACAATTGCTAATAAATGAAATCTCCATTTTGCAATTAGGTTAATTAAGTGAGCGCTATTAAAAAGTTTGTCCATGTCTATTTTATTAATATCCCAAAAGTATTCTTCATTATTATCTTCATCAGCCAATATAATATGGCTTTCTGGTTTATTTAATATCTTATCTTTTCTTTCCTTGGTCTTATTGTAATTAATTAAATTCAGTTTAGGGAAAGCAATAAAGTTAGTTGCATCTAAGCTACGACCGAACTTTTTTTTTTAATATCCTCTCCCAATTTACCTGAGAACATATCTATTAAACTGAAGATTATTACAGCAAGTAATAAGGTGGTAAATGTTGAAATCACTACGATTAACCATCTTATTGGATATGTTTTTTTCTCAGCTTTATATGCAGTATTAATAACAAAAGTATGCGGTAAACTTTCTTGTGCATCAACTTTTGCTTCTTCGTACTTGGCTTTTAGTTGACTTAATTGCTTTTTGTCATGTTCCAAAGCATCGCGTAATGATACATAAGGACCTCCATATTTTGCTAGTATGTCCAGTTTATTTTCAAGACGTTTAATGCTTTCTCTATTGCCTCCTGCCATTTCAATGGCTAATTGTCGATTAAACATTTCCGACTGGCTTTCATAATCATGTACCCCAAATACACGAAGAACAGTTAACGAATCTTCTTTTATCTTTATCTCGTTCTTAAGTTTATTATATTCGCCCTCTACAATATTAAACGCTTTTAAGGCAATTTTCTTTTGCATTTGATTGATTGTAGAATCTACTAGTTCACCTACATCGTTTGCCATGTCGGCAGCCAACTTAGGATTTCTATCAAAAACCGTAATCTTAACCGCCATAAATTCGGTCCTTCTAAAAACAAAATTGCTCTCATATTCATCATAGAGCTGAGTCATTTTGAATTTTGAATTGGCAGGAATATTATAATGTTCCAGTAGATGATATTTACTAATAATCCTATCACGAATTTTATTGGAGTTTAATACCTGAAGCATCTGCTCTGTTTGCTCAATTTCACCAAACTCAAGAATATCCTTTGAATTATTGAAATTATTGCTTAAAAGCACTTTTGAAATTGAATTACTTGCGGTAGGATAAAGTATTACGGTTGATTTGAACAAGGGAGTAATAAAATATGATCCAGAAAATACTGCAGAAAGTATAATTGCAATTAATCCAATTATGGTAAGATGCTTTTTGTAAGCATAAACTACCTGCATCAATACACCTGATAAAAATGGTTTATGAATTTGGTTTTGCGAACTCATTTAGTCTTCTAATTTTAAGCGATCAAAAATAAGAAATTTTTTCAGGTAACAAGGGTGTTTTCGAATCTGATTAAACAAAAATATTGAAATACATTTTGTTCAATGACAATAAGTGATAGTTAAATACTATTACCAGCGTTTTGTTCAACAATAACAAAAAATAATATTGTCTACTTCTCGTCTTTTATTATTGCAATAAACTCTCTAACATGGACTAATTTTAAAATTACTGATAATATTAGTCCGAATACAAGCATAGTTATTAGAGATAATTCCCATTTTAATGTTGAAAATTCCACAAGCATATAACCCAAAGAAAGCAAAGTAACGATAAGAATAATGAAATTTAAAATCAATCTATAGTTTATTCTTAATTTGAAGATTCGATAAACCATGTACAATTGTAGTGTTGCGGTTACACCTTGTGTTGTTAAACTGGCATAAGCGGATCCAACCGATTGTAAGTAAGGAATAAGTATCAAGTTTAAGGAAAGGTTGATTAATAATCCTCCTCCTGCGATTAGATTTAATTGCATTAAGTTGTTATTTGCTGTAAGTAATGTTCCAAAAATGTAGTTAGCCGAAATGGCAACAAAACTAAACATAAGTAACCTGTATATTTTTGCAGATTGTTCAATCCGTAACACAAAATGGGCTTCGGTTTCCCCATTATTAATAGTGTACATTAGATTCATGATTTCTTCAGCGAAGAAAAGTGAAGAAATGGCAATTACTATTGAACCGGAAATTATTATTGATGCTGATAGCTTAACAAGTTTTACGATTGATTCTTTTTGATTTAGCATCTTTGAAAATAATGGCAATAGCAAAACTGCAAAAAGTAAGGCGAAATTTTGACCTGCATCCAATAATCTAAAAGCTTGGGCATAAACTCCGGCTTGTTCCTCACCTAGTGGAGATGGTAGAAGTTTTTTTAGCAATACCGGATCAATCCTGTTGTAAAAACTCATTAGTAAAACCAGCAATGCAAAAGGTAAACTCTTTTTTGCAATTAGTATAACGAAGGGCAGATTCCAATTTAACTTGAGCTTACCTGATTTATTAATTACCGCTACTACAGCTATTAATAAGGTAATAGTATATGCGCCGGTTTGAGCGTAGACAAACCATTCAATAGTGAATAATCCTTCAAAAAAGTTAAACCACAATAGGAATCCACATATTAATATCATTATCAATCTATCGAGTACAGAAAGAAAGCTATCTGTTTTAAACAATAGTAAGCCAGATAAATTTGATCTTACATATAGTATTAATGAAAGTAAAAACTGGTTCGCACCAACCCATGCCAATAAATATAATTCTCTTCCCCTATATCCCCATGCTACTCCTGCTGAGAAAATTATTATTGCATAAAAAATACCCAGCAATAACTTCATAGTCCCAATACCCGCCAGATGCTTGCTTAATAACTGATTATTTTGTGCAATATTTCTATTGTTGAAATTTGTTATTCCAAGGTCAAGAAAAATATAAAATAGATAAGAAAAATTGAATATTGCGAAATACAGGCCATACTCTTCAGTTCCAACAACATTTTGAACCTGTCTATCAACGCCTAATATCCAAAAGGGTTTAACTAATAGATTAAGGAATAATAGCAGTCCAAGATTTTTTAAAAACTTCTTTTGCATCAGTGCAAATGTAATTTATTTGTTCGATGGCTCATCTATTTCTTAGCTCAATTGTTGGATACTATTTTGATATAATCAATCCCGTAAATAGTAAAACAATCAAACAATCAAACAAACATACATTTCCATATCTTTGCATAAATTTTTAAAAGAAAGCAATGCATAATTTTGTCGAAGAGCTTAAGTGGCGGGGAATGATTCATGATATGACACCCGAAGCAGAGGAACAATTACTAAAAGAAATGACTTCAGGTTATGTTGGCATCGATCCAACAGCTGATTCTTTACATATTGGGCATCTTGTTGGTGTTATGATGTTGGTTCATTTACAACTTGCAGGTCATCGTCCAATAGCTTTGGTTGGAGGGGCTACCGGAATGATTGGTGACCCGTCAGGTAAATCACAGGAACGAAACTTATTATCTGAAGAAACACTACGCCAGAATGAGTCCGGTATTAAAGCGCAATTAGCTAAATTCCTTGATTTTGAAAACGGAGATAATAAAGCTCTGCTGGTGAATAATTACGATTGGATGAAAGAATTTAGTTTTCTGGATTTCATACGAGACGTTGGCAAGCACCTTACAGTGAACTATATGATGGCCAAGGATTCGGTTAAAAAAAGGATAAGCCCAGACAGTAAATCAGGAATGTCGTTCACAGAGTTTTCATACCAGCTTGTTCAGGGTTATGATTTTTTGCACTTATACCAAAATGAGGGTTGTAAACTACAAATGGGGGGTAGCGATCAATGGGGTAATATTATTACTGGTACCGAGTTAATCCGACGCAAACTTGGGCATGAGAGTAATGCTTTTGCTATTACCTGCCCGTTGATTACAAAAGCTGACGGAACTAAGTTTGGGAAAACCGAAAGTGGAAATGTTTGGTTAGATTCTGAAAAAACGTCACCATATGAGTTTTATCAATTTTGGCTGAATGTATCGGATGAGGATGCTGGAAAATATATCAGGATATTTACTCTACATACGCAACAGTTTATTAATCAGCTTATTGCTGAGCACATGAAAGAACCGCATTTACGGCTACTCCAAAAAGAACTTGCTAAAGACATTACAGCCCGTGTTCATTCAGTTCAGGCATACTGCTCAGCCATCGAAGCCTCTGAAATACTATTTGGGAAAGGTACAACCGATATGCTTAAAAATATGGACGAAAGAACTCTGTTGAGCGTATTTAAAGGAGTTCCACAATCAGAAGTGAGTCGAGATGAATTTGTGGCAGGAATAGGTATCCTTGATTTTTTATCTGAAAAGGCCGGAGCATTTAAATCAAATGGAGAAGCTCGACGAATGATTAAGGACAATGCCGTTTCGATTAATAAGGTTAAGATAAGCGATAATTATATTCTAACTTCCGATAGCCTGCTTAATAAAAAATATGTGCTAGTTCAAAAAGGAAAGAAAAATTATTTCCTTGTCAAAGTTGTATAAAACTGCTGAAAACATAACATACCTTATTATTATAGCGCTAGTTGTTAGTATTGTATGGATTAGCTAATAATTTATGTACATTACTAGTTACTAACAATTTCCTGTGATTAATTTCCCTATTGATATCATTTTTCAGTAATAGATTGAAGTATTTTTATCTTACTTATTTGTGTGTTATGATATGTCGCATGTAGATGAAATAAAAGAGCTTGATGCACTTGTTAGATTGATGGATGAACCAAACGAAGCTATGTTTGTGGAAATTCGCGATAAAGTGCTAAGCTATGGAAAACAGGCTATACCATTACTCGAGGAAGCATGGGTTAACACTATGGTTGACAATGACTCTGATAGAATAGAAGGGATTATTGATGAGATTAGACAAAATGAACTCCTTAATGAATTTACGAAGTGGATTGCAGATAGCGATAATGAAATTGTTAACGGATTAATTATTATTTCAAAGTATTTTCAGCCTGAATTTGATGAAGCATATTATATTGCTAGTTTCGATAAACTATATCGTGAAATATGGCTTGAGCTTAACGATAACCTAACGGCACTTGAGAAAATTAAGGTTATTAACCATGTATTGTATAGTGTTTACAAGTTTAGCAGTGAATCTTCAAATATTGTGAAATCTGACACATTCTTTATTAATAAGCTGCTTGATACAAAAAAAGGAAATTCGTTGAGTATTGGCATACTGTATATTGCAATGGCACAAAAACTTGGTATACCTATTTTTGGTGTTAACCTGACAAGTCATTTTGTTTTGGGATATATGGACGATTTTATTGAACCCAAATTACCACATGATTATACCGAAGATGATGCTTTGTTTTATTTAAACCCTGCCAATAGTGGAGCTATTTTTACTCACAATGAAATAAGTCATTATTTACTACAGGCAAAGATTAGTTCAAAACCGGAATATTTTTTGCCATGTAGTAACTTAACAGTGATTAGAAGATTTATTAACGAATTAATTATTTCCTTTGAAAAGGAAAACAGGCACACAAAAACAATAGTACTTAACCGTTTGCTTACACTTTTTTAGTTATTGATTTATAGGTGATCAAACCATATTAGATGATGACTATCACAAATACTAGTTCAATACTAGTAAGTAGAAAATTTATCTAAGCACTACCAATTTAATATTCTAATAATCAAGTCGTTTAAATCACCTAAGTCCGTTTTATTGCATAGTTTTTACCGGCAGCTAAAGCCTTAAGGTTTAGGTTTATCATATCATCACCTTTTTTAGCAAAAACAGTCCTGATTGCAACTTCCAGCGATTCATATTTAAGTCCCATATATGGTGATGCTGCCCCAAGAGCTACAATATTTGCTGCTTTTATTGATCCTTGTTCTTTAGCAACTTTTTCAGCATCAATAGTTACATTTCGAGGTACATTCCAAATGGTACTAAGTACATCTTCAATTGGAGGATAATTGGGAATATTAACAAATGGATTCATACTAGTTACTAACCATCCTTCTTTTTTGTTAAGCATGTTTATGTATCTCAATGATTCCATTGGTTCAACGGAAATAATTAAGTCAGCTTTTCCTTCAGGGATAAGATCGGAAGCTATATGATTTGAAGAAATTCGTAAATTAGAGTGTACATCTCCACCACGTTGACTCATCCCATGAACTTCTGCTTGCTTAAGCTGTAGTCCTTCAATTAAAGCTGCAGTACCAATTATGGTAGCAATGGTTAATATGCCCTGTCCACCAACACCCGCAAGTATTATATCTTTTTTCATTTTTCGTTTATTTTTTCAATACCACAATTTATCACTCACTATTTTTTTGCTGTATCAGCTTCACGATTTTGTAGTGATTTGAGCTTCATTCTACGGCCAAGTGTTTGGATACATTCTCTTTTTGCAATAATCACCGACACTCCTTTGTACTCTAACTCTTCTTTTATAATCCTTAAGTTTTCTTCATGAAATCTGCGTAATGGTTTAATAATTCTGATGTGTTCTTCTTCAACACCAACACCTTTGCATATATCTTCAACTTTACCAAGGGCAGAAGAATCTTGTCCACCTGTCATTCCGGTAGTTGAATTATCGTTTATAACAACGGTTATTGGAGATTTTGTATTAACAGCATCAAGTAATCCTGTCATACCTGAGTGTGTAAATGTTGAATCACCAATTGCAGCAACCGAAGGTATCAAGCCTGCGTCAGCTGCTCCAATTGCCATAGTAATCGAGGCTCCCATATCAACACATGAATTAATCGATTCCAATGGAGCCAATGCACTTAGTGTGTAGCATCCAATATCTGAAAATACTCTTCCAGGCGAGTAATCAAGCATAGCTTCATTAAGTGCCGTAAATGTGTCAGTATGCGAACATCCTTCGCACAATGACGGTGGTCTTCCTTGAACGATATCAGGTGTTAGATGGCCACTTTCAATATTGAGATGTAATGCAGAAGCAACAATATTTGGGTTTAATTCTCCTGCTGCTGGAATGCTTCCATCCATTCTTCCTCTAATTTTTTTTCCTTTATTTAATATGCCTCTTAATAATTCCTCAATTATTGGATACCCATCTTCAAGTACCAAAATCTCATCAACCGATTCATAAAGGTTATTAACCAATTGCTTAGGAATTGGATATTGACCCACTTTTAGAACTGGAAAATTTATTTCGTTGTCATGATAATTCTCCATTAAATAATTATATGCTAAACCACATGCAATTATACCAATTGATTTATCGGTGCCATCAATATATGTGTTGTATCCAGAATTTAATGCATCAGCTTCGAATTCAGGCTGTTTACTAAGTAATATATTGTATTGTTTACGAGCAATTGAGGGTAGAAGTATAAACTGTTTTGGGTTTTTTGGAAGGTTTATTTCATTTTGATCGAGGATTTCCTTGCATTCTACGCCCGCCCTTGAATGAGCTAATCTGGTTGTTACTCTGATAAGAACAGGGGTACCGAACCTTTCACTTAAATCAAAAGCGTATCTTGTCATATCATATGCTTCCTGTTGGTTAGATGGCTCCATAATTGGTATCATGGAAAACTTACCGTAGAAACGTGAATCCTGTTCATTTTGTGATGAGTGCATCGATGGATCATCAGCCGAAAGAACAACAAGTCCGCCATTTGCACCGGTAATAGCAGAATTAATAAATGCATCGGCAGCTACATTTAACCCAACATGTTTCATGCAAACCAGCGACTTTTTACCAGCATATGACATGCCTATAGCACTTTCCATTGCTGTTTTTTCATTGGCCGACCAGCTTGATCTAATATTTCTTTCTTTCGCATCTTTCGACGCTTGGATATATTCGGTAATTTCTGTTGAGGGTGTGCCTGGATATGCATAAACACCAGAAATTCCAGCATCAATGGCTCCTTGGGCTATTGCTTCGTCACCTAATAATAATAGTTTTTGCATCACGATATATAGAGTTTTCTATTGTTTAATTTATGGCTGCTAAATTATCAAAAATACGAGTATTGTAGAGGCAGTTTAATTAATCTATAACGATTATAAATTGAATATTTGAGTAGTTTTGTTGTTCTAACTTTGTATTGTTACAAGTCTTGTGTTAGTTCTCAACTTAGCATAAGTATACTCTACGCTTATTAGTCAACTTGATATGAATTTTCTGGCACACGCACATCTTTCAGGTGATAATGATAATATTGTTTTTGGCAATTTTATAGCTGATTCCGTTAAGGGTAAATCATATAATGGTTTTCATAAGGAGATAATGATTGGTATACTTCTACATCGTGAAATTGATACATTTACCGACCACCATCCAATAGCCAGAAACAGTAGGGAGTTAATAAGAGATAATTATGGCAAATATTCAGGGATTGTTGTAGATATCTACTATGATCATTTCCTGGCACGTAATTGGGAAGACTACTATGAAACCGAACTTTCCAAGTATTCAGCGCAAGTTTATTTAATTCTGGCCAAAAGATTCCTAATACTGCCAAAGAGGATTAAAAGGCTATTGCCTTTCCTTATCGGTCAGAACTGGTTGTCGGGATATGCAAATTTTATTGATCTTAATCGAGTATTTAAGGGAATGGATCGTAGAACCGAATATTTATCAGGAATGGGTAATGCAGTGAATATTCTTGAGGACAATTATGATATGTTGTACAATGATTTCAGATTATTTTATAAGGAGCTTGAAAGTTTTTCTAAAACAAGACTAGCTGAAATAATTGTTGAAAATAGTGAGTAATTAAAGTCTAGAATGATTCATCTTTTTCTCCATCTATCGGTTTATTCTCTTTTTTTACTTTATTGTCAAGTTCAATCAAAAGCTTACCAATCTCTTCAATTTTAAGTATTTTATGGGGATCGGAACTTTTGATAGCAGCTAATGGCATTGCTTCAGCCTCAGCTTCTGATGGATCCTGAACAATACAAAAGCCTCCTGCTTTTTTTATTGATAATAAACCATTAGCACCATCACTATTTGCCCCGGTTAGTACTATTCCAATTAAATCTTCACCATATGCATAAGTAGCAGTTTCGAAAAGTATATCAATCGAAGGTCGTGAATAATTTTTCTTTTCATCGGTAGATAAAGAAATTGAAAGGTCTTCCTCAATTAATAGGTGATAATTTGGAGGGGCAATATATACATAACCGGATGTAATAATCTCTTTTTCATCTGCTTCTTTAACCGTTAGGTTTGCAAGATTATCAAGGAACTTAGCCATGTAATTATCTGATGTGGGACTAATATGCTGGACAATAAAAACAGGAAATGAAAAATCTTCAGGTAGCATAGGTATTAACTTCTTGAGAGCAAAAAACCCCCCTGCAGATGCTCCTATTACTATTGCCTTGTACGACATAATATTTAGTTAATCTAGTTGTGATAGTAAAAAATAGTATTTTTATGCTTTTACTATTTTCATTTTATAGATTTTTTCATTACCATTTACGATATCAAATTTTGTTGCCTTTGATGTAAATTGCAGAGTTTCTTTCGATCCCAAACCTAAGTAACCACCATTAATCAAACTGTCATGGAAGAGGTTTATAACTCTGTTTTGCAATTCTTTATTAAAATAAATTAATACATTTCTGCAAATAATAAGATTCACTTCAGCGAAAACACTATCCGTAACAAGATTGTGCTGGGCAAACACTAAATTCTTTTTTAAGGATTGATCATAAATTACGGAGTTGTAGTTTGCCATATAATAATCGGAAAACGATTGAGTTCCACCTGCAGCCTGATAATTGGATGTATATTCTTTAATTCGATCGATGGGATATATTCCCTTTTTTGCAACATCGAGTACATCATGATTAAAATCGGTTGCATATATTTGGGCTCGGTCGTATATTCCCTCTTCTTTAAGGACAACAGCAAACGAATAAACTTCCTCACCGGTTGCGCATCCAGCATGCCAAACTTTAAAAAAGGGATAAGTTTTAAGTATGGGAATCACTTCTTTTCGTAATGCAAGGTAGAAACCGGGGTCACGAAACATTTCAGTAACATTAATTGATAAATCGCGCAGGAGTATTTCAAAATATTTTGGGTCATGAAGTACTTTGTGTTGCATTTCGCTAATACTATTTAATTTAGAAGCACTAAGCCGATTTAACAACCGCCTTTTAACATGAGCCTTGCTATAATTCCTAAAATCGTATCCATACTTATTGTATATACCTTCAAGAATTAAATCAATTTCTATATTAATTGTATGATTATAATTATCTATTTTGTTAATCATTTAATACAAAGTTATTTGTAAAGTATCTTTAGTGCTTTTAGTACGTCTAACATTCTAAGGGGTTTGCTAAGGTAATAATCCATACCGCTACTAAGATATTTTTTTATATCCTCTTTAAATGCATTTGCGGTTAATGCAATTATTATAGATTCTTTTTCAACATTATTCTCCAGCTCCTATTTTCTAATTTGCGAAGTAGCTTCTAAACCATCCATAACGGGCATTAGGATATCCATAAAAATTAAATCGTAATTATTTTTCTGATGCATTTTTAATGCTATTTCACCATTTTCAGCAATATCACAGTCAAAACCAATCTGTTTTAACATAATTGAGCTTACCTTTTGGTTAATCAAATTATCTTCAGCAAGTAGAATTTTAATGTTACTAGGAAGTGAAATATTTTCAGTATCCTTAGCTATCTCCTTTGGTTTTTTAGTCTTTTTTGTTTTTACTGTAAACCAAAAAGTAGAACCTTCGCCCAATCTACTATGCAATCCAATTTCACCGCCCATGAGTTCCGAAAGTTTTTTTGAGATGGTAAGCCCTAGTCCGGTTCCGCCATGTTTGCGAGTGGTTGAAGAGTCGGCTTGTGTAAATTCCTCAAACATTTTACCAATATTTTCCTCACTAATACCAATACCGGTATCAACAACCTCAAACCTTATTATAATGTTATCCTCGGATACAATATTGCAAGTAATAACTAGTTTAACATTTCCTTTTTCAGTAAACTTTATTGCATTATTTAGAAGATTAATCAATATTTGCTTAATTCGTAAAGGGTCGGAACTAATATATTCAGGGACACTTTTTTCAATATCCAACTCCAGCTTAATTCTCTTTTCGTCGGCCTTAAGTTGTAAAACTTTGAATACATTGTTTATTTGTTCAAAAAGGGAGAAAGGAATTTCTTCTATTTGTAATTGACCAGCCTCAATCTTCGAAAAATCAAGGATGTCGTTAATAATTATTAGTAGGTCTTCACCTGAGACTTTAATTGAATTAAGATATTCTTGTTGCAGTTTTGTAAGTGGCGTTTTAGATAGAATCTCACTCATACCAATAATTCCATTTAAGGGAGTGCGTATTTCATGAGACATATTTGCCAAAAAGATTGATTTTGAATATGTAGCATATTCAGCTTTTTGTTTTGCTAACAATAGTTCTTGTGAAGTTATCTCCTTTTCTATAATCAGATTTTTTAGTTTTATCTGTTGATTATATAATTCAACAAAAATGCGAACTTTTCCTAAAAGCAATGGTGGTTTGATAGGTTTTGTTATAAAATCGAGTGCGCCAGCATCAATGCCCTTTTTTATATAAAACTCATCAGAATATATCGCGGAAACTAAGATTATAGGTAGAAACCTTGTCCGTTTCGCATTTCTAAGTATTTCAATCAGCTCGTAACCATCCATTTGTGGCATTTGTACATCAATAATTGCAAGAGCAAATTCGTGATGTAAACTATTCTCCAATGCATCATTTCCTGATAGTGCACGAATGAATTCAACCTCCATATCACCTAGGATTTCTTCAACTGATATTATGTTGTCAAGCCTATCATCAACAATTAATATCTTAGGTTTTTTATTCATGTGTTTACGATTAATTTTTCGTGCATTCAATTATGAAATAAATACAGTGCAAGTAAATTGTCCACTTGGTGCAACCAATAGTTTCGATTAATATTATCTAAAATTGCTATTATCATTTATTAGCTATGTATTAAGTCTTTGTGGTTAATATAACCAAACACGCAGTAATGATAATAGTTTATCTTTTTCAACAGGTTTTGAAAGATATTCATTAGCTCCAGCCGCGATGCACTTTTCTCTATCTTCCTTCATGGCTTTAGCCGTTAGTGCAATAATTGGAAGCGATTCGTATTTTTTCTCCAAACGTATATTTCGCATAGCTTCATAGCCATCCATTTCAGGCATCATAATATCCATTAATATAAGGTCGATATCGCTGTGAACATGTAGTTTTTCTATTCCTTCAATACCATTCTTACCAACAACTACTTTTATCTTATAACTCTCGAGAAGACTACTTATAGCAAAAACATTTCTCATATCATCATCAACAACCAAAATTGTTTTTCCTTCCAATACATCACCTTTACCATGTATTTTTTCAAGCATCTTTTTTTTGTCCTCAGGTAATTTTGATTCAACCTGGTGAAGGAACAGTGTTGTTTCAGCTAGCAATCTTTCAAACGATCTGGCGCCTTTAAGAATAATGCTTTGTGAATATTTTTTTAATTTATCATTTTCTTCTAGAGTTAGTTCTCTTCCTGTGTAGATAACTATTGGTAGATTAGTTGCTACTTGATTCTTTTCAAACATATCAAGTAACTCAAATCCTGACATATCTTCAAGTCCAAGATCAAGTATCATACAATCAAATTCTTCGTTCGTAACTCTGTCGAACGCTTCTTTTCCAGTTTCAACATCAGTTATTAGTATATTCTCACCCTTCATTAAATTTATTATACTTTTTCTCATTATTTCTTCATCTTCAACTACGATGAGTTTTTTAATGGGCTTTGAGATAATCTTCTCAATCTTATCAAATACACTATCAATTTGCTCTTTTTCAACAGGTTTTGTTAAATATCCAATAGCACCCATTTTAAATGCCTTAATGTCTGAATCAACAGCAGATATAAAATGAACAGGAATGTGTCGGGTTTTTGGGTTAATTTTTAGTCTTTTCATTACTTCATACCCGTCCATGCCCGGAAGCCCAATATCTAATATTATGGCTTTGGGTAGATGATAGTCTGCAAAATGTAAACCCGATTCACCATCTAAAGCAACTATTGCTTTAAAATCATGGTCATGCGCAAGGTTGTATAGTACGGAAGCAAAATTATAATCATCCTCAATTATTAGAACTACCCTGTCGTTTTCGAAGATATTGTTTATGTCATCAACAATATTACGATTGGTTTGCCTAATGATTGGCGAGTTTTTGTCTACAATGGCATCTGTACGTTCGTAGTTAAATTTGGCTTGATCATCATTATAGTCAGGAACTATTTCATCATCATCATATAGTTGTGATTCCTCTGATTCGCTGATTTCTAACTGATACGGCAGGTATAAGGTGAATGTAGAACCTTCTCCTTCAGCACTTTTTAACTGCATCTCTCCTCCAAGAAGCTTGGAGAAGTTTTTAGAAATGCTTAATCCAAGACCAGTTCCTCCATATTTTCTGCTAGTAGTTCCATCGGCTTGTTTAAAAGCTTCAAAAATTACCATCTGTTTTTTTTCAGGTATTCCTATACCAGTATCAACAACAGAAATGGCAACTGTGCTACCTATCTTTAACTCAGGGTTATTAAGTTTTGTATTTTTTGAAGGCTTACTTACTATTAAACTTATCTCGCCCGAAGTGGTAAATTTAATGGCATTGGAAAATAGATTTTTAATAACCTGATAAACTCTTTGAGTATCGCTTAAGATGCTTTCTGGTACGTTTTTGTTTATCTTAACACTTAATTTGAGTCCTTTTTCCTTCATAATTTCACTGAAGGTAGAATCAATAAATGCTTTAAGATCATCAAAATAGAGCCGTTCAATATTGAGGTCAATCTTACCTGACTCAACTTTAGATAAATCGAGTATATCATTAATTAGATTTAACAAATCTATTCCTGATGAGTTAATGGTTTTTGCAAATTGTTTCTCTTTGTCGTCAAGATGCTCTTTCTTATCCTCAGCCATTAGTTGCGACAGGACAATTATACTATTGAGGGGTGTTCTTAGCTCATGTGACATATTTGCCAGAAATTCCGATTTATACTTACTAGCCAATTCCACATCCTTCGCTTTTAACTCAATTTCTTTTCTGGCAATCTCAAGTTCCTTATTTTTACTCCTAATGGCATCCCTCTGTAATTCAAGAGTTTTACTTCTCACTTCAAGCTCTTCATTGGTTACCTTAAGTTCTTCCTTTTGTGATTGAAGGTTTTCTTCAGATGTTTTTAATGCATTGGTTTGTTCCTGAAGTTCTTCGTTTGTTTGTCGGAGTTCTTCCTGCTGAACTTCAAGTTCCTTTGCCTGTTCCTGAGTACGCTCAAGTAGCTCAAGTACTTTAATATGTGATTGCAATGTAATTATTGATAATGCAATATCGTTGGCGGCAATATCTAGGAATCTAAATTCATTGTCGGATAGTCTGTTCAATATTCCCAACTCCATTATTGCAATAACCTTATCTGAATTAACAAACGGTACAATTACAAATTGACGAAGTTCATGTTCACCTATTCCGTAATTAAATATGGGAAGTTCACCATTTGAATTATCAGAGACAATGATTGGCTTTTGTTCTTTAAAGGATTGGCCAACGGCTCCCTCTCCAATTTTTAGAGTTTTAAGCCGTAATTTATCATCATTTTTTAAGGCATAGGATGAACTCAAGTGCAGTTCATCACCATCAACCAAATACATTAATCCCATCTGAGCTCCAAGATAGGAGCAAAAAAATGTGATAATATTACTTGTTAACTCCTCAATTTCAAAATTACCTTTTATGGTAGATTGAAGTTTGTTTAAGCCAGTTTTCAACCAATCCTGTTGTTCAATTTCGATGGCATTATTACGCAATGTTTCGGTCATTGAATAAAGTGACTTGCCCAGACTGTCGTTTTCGCTTCTGGGAACAATTACAGTTGAATAGTCTCCTTGTGCAATGGTATTTGCTTGTTTTACAACCGACTTGAGGCTGGATATCATTTGGTTTAGTGAATTACCAAGAATGTCGTCTTTGCTTCGGATTTCTACATTCTCGCTGTAATCACCTTTTGCCATTAATTTAGTTACATTGGCGTACGATGTTAATGAAGTTACCAACCTGTTGAATGTTGTGCTCATATCACCAACCTCGTTTGGTGGTGCCTTAATGGTTTTTGGAGCAAGTATACCAATTGCTACTTCTTTACCCCAAGATGATAACTGTTTAATTGGGTTTACAAACCAGCGTGTAACCAACAATGATATGAAGAAAACAACGAGGATGGTAATAATAAACGAGATTTTCACAATATCACTAAGTCGTCGTGCGTATGCAAATGCTTCGCTGTGTTCAATTTCTTCAAATAGAGCCCAGTTAACACCTAATGGTCGCAGTTCCTCGATGGTTCTGTAAATTCCCATCACATAATTTCCATTACCATCTACATCATAATTTGATACCTTATCGTCGTCGAGTTTTTTAGCTATTAAATAATCTAAATCGTTGATGTGTAATAAATAGTCTTTCCAGTCTCTGGTTTTGTTATTGTAAATTTTCTTAGTGAGTATATCTGATTTTCCACCAAATCGAGTCTCTGATCTTAAAATAAGGTCTTCTCCAATGAGAAATGCCTGTCCTGTTTCACCATAACCAGCCTCTTGCTGAATCATTTGGTTAAGTCCATCAACAGTAATTTGAAGTGCAAGTAATCCAATAGTTTTACCACTATCATTGATAGCCGATTTAATAAAAAAGCCAGAAATATTATTGTAGCTGGGTTCGAAATAATCAAGATCTGAAAATTGAATTTTTCCAGTCTCAAGTGATTTTCGTGCAGTTGCACTTAGCAAACTTGCCCGTAAATCTCCTGTAAAAATATTTCTGCCAAGGATATCTTCCTTTTTAACGGAAAATAGCACATTACCATCAGTATCAATAAATAAGAAATTGTAATATTCATTTTCCTTAATTATCTTTTCAAATTCTCTCCTTAATTTTAATGTGGTTTCTTTCCAAATGTCTGTTTTAACAAAATCAACTAACGGAAGTTTACTGTCGATTAACTCCTTGTCAATTTTTTCAAACACAGTGAGCCTTGCATGCGAAGAAGCTGTTATTTCCAGTATATCAATCGCGCCATCGAAGTATGTACTAAGGTATTTTAAGCGTAATTGTGATGATGAACTCAACGATTTATCAGCAACAATTGTAAGCCCTTGATAAGCATTCAGGTAGTTAATATAGCTAACCGTAGCGAGAGGTACTATTGATATTGCTAAGAACCATATTAGCAGTGATTTACCAACCCCAATGTATTTCCATGATTTAAGGGAAAACTTAAGCTTCTCCCAGGTGGAGGATTCATTATAATTAAGAAAGTGGTTACTCATGTTTTATCAAAAAAGATTATTTATTTAAATCTTAGCTTTAACTATTGCTGTACTTTTCTATTATTTCATACATCTCCACTGGTTTAATAGGTTTGCTTATGTAATAATCCATTCCAACTGCAAGACACTTTTCCTTATCTCCTTTCATGGCAAAGGCTGTCATGGCTATTATTGGTATGTGCCTGGAACTTCCCTTCTCATATTCACGTATGCTTTCTGTTGCTGTAAATCCATCCATTTCAGGCATTTGGACATCCATTAATACCAGAGTTAAGCTATCTTGAAATTCCTTATACTTCTCAAGTGCAATTTTTCCATTTACAGCGGGTAGAACCTCCCATCCTTTTTTCTGGAGTAATTGAGTAACAATTTTCATATTAATAACTTGATCTTCAGCAACAAGAATCTTAATAGTATCAGAATAAGAATTTATTTTAGCAACTTCTTTAGCATTAGACTCTACTTTTTCCTCCAATTGATCTCCATATTTCTTATCAAAAAAAGCTTTAATTTTCGTTCGTAGTACTGGCTTCGTTATAAAATCGTAGCTCTTTGTTTTCTGTAGTTTGTTTACTTCAATTGATGATTTTATTTGTGAAAGAAAAACAATATCAAATTTATTTTTAACGAACTGTTTATTAAGTTCATCAACTATTTTGTCACCTGTCATTTCATTTAGCATAAAATCGATGAAGAGCAGATTGTATTTTGCTTTTTTAAGTAACTTAATGCCTTCTTCGAAAGAACTGGCACTTGTGCTCGATAATCCAAAACTGGTTAATATGTTTGATAATACTTTGGCAGCTGCAATATTATTATCAATTATTAGAATTTTAAAATCCTTCGACTTAATTATTTCTCCAATTAGTGGCTTTTCAATTGGTTGATCACCAGATATTAGATTGAGGGTAAAACTAAATTCACTTCCCTTATCTACTTCACTTTTGGCATCAATAGTACCTCCCATAAGTTTAACTAACTTTTGTGAAATATTAAGTCCAAGACCAGTTCCCCCATGGGTACGTGTAGTAGAAGCATCGGCCTGAGTATAAGTTGCAAATAATCTTTCAATAACCTCTTCAGGAATACCTATACCTGTGTCTTTAACGCAGAATTTAAGTCGTATTTGTTCTTCAATATTATCAATTAACTTAATTGATAATGTAATTACTCCATTATTAGTAAACTTACTAGAGTTAGTTAATAAATTAATGAGTATTTGTTTTAACCTTAAAGGATCACCAATAATTATATCTGGAATTTCTTCGTCAATATCACAAATCAACTCATTTTGCCCATCCAGTGCCTTAATACTAATAGTATTAAATATTCTTTCAATTAATTCTCGAAGGCTAAATTCTATTTCTTCTAATTCAAAGGCATCGGCCTCTACTTTAGATATATCAAGAATATCATTTATTATTTCCAACAAGGTTTCGCCTGATTTTTTAATATCCTCTAATCTTTCTTTTTGTAATCCGGAAAGGTCAGAGTCCATTAATCCAAGATCGGCCATACCGATAATACCGTTTAAAGGTGTTCTTATTTCATGACTCATAGATGCCAGAAATAAACTTTTAGTATTGGTAGCATTTTCAGCAACATTTTTAGCTTCGTTTAGCTCCTGAACAGTTTTTTGTAATTCTTTTGTAGTTTCCTGTAATGCTGTTCGGTGCTTAAAAAATTCAATAAAAGCCGACATCTTACTCTTAAGGATTTCAAGGTCAAGTGGTTTGTATAAATAATCAACAGCACCAGCTCTGTATCCTCTAAAAATGTGTTTACGTTGCTTGCTAATGGCAGTAACAAAAATTATTGGAATTTGTTTAGTTCTATCATTACTGCGCATTATTTCAGCCGTTTCAAAACCATCCATTCCTGGCATTTGAACATCCATTAATACTAAAGCAAATTCATGTTCAAGTAGTTTGCCCAAAGCTTCGTTACCCGAAGTTGCTGTGTGTATAATCAGTTCGGGACTATCTAGTATACCCTCAAGAGTAATCAGATTTTCCGGCCTGTCGTCAACCAAAAGGATATTGTACTTTTCGATGTGCATAGTAAGGTGGCATTTGTATGACAACAAAATGTTGTAATAGCAAAAATAATTTTTTTTACCGATAAAAAAAAATGGAGATAGATTATTTATGCACCAGATAATTTTATAACTATCGATTACAGATTGATTTGTAATCACACCATGTACAGCGTTTATTATCTGGGGTTTGAACAAATGGAATATCAGGATCTGATATTTCACGAATGAGGTTGAAAATTGAATTCTCAAATTCACCAAAGTATTCATTAACACTACTAAATTGCTTAAGTACAAGAGGTATAAATCCCCTTGAAATGTTACGAGTACTTATGATTCCTGTTTCAATATTATCATTTATGTTTTGCGGATTAAATAGCCATGCATAATAAGTTACCTGAAAAGCTTTTGCAAACTTTGGATCGATAAACAAATCTTGAGTACTATTAATTATAAGATCTTTAGTTTCCACACCTCCGGTTTTGTAATCAATAATTTTAATAGTTCCCGTGGAAATAATACTGTCAACCCTATCAATAACACCCTTGAATTTTATTGCATTTCCTTTTACAATAATATCTTTTGATATTTTTTTCTCAGCACTTAATAAAATTGATGGCACTTTTTTGAGATTTTTAATATCCCAATTAACGAAATTGTTAATGGTGTTATTTGCAACTTCAAATATTAGTAAATTTTTACCATAACTTATATTACCATTTTTATAGTACTTATTAAATATTGAGGTTATCACCTTGCGATTATTTAGAGATTTTCTGACAGATGCAACATCGATTTCTTTTCCTAAAAATGGCTTGTAAATAATCTCCAGAGCTTCGTGTACAATGGTTCCAAAAGTGTTTGCTTCTATTGATTGTTCAGTTGATGCAGTTGTATTTAATCGTAATAATTGTGAAAAATAAAACTTCAGTGGACAAGTGATAAAACTATTAAAAAGTGAAGCAGAATATCCTGTTTTTGATATATCTTCAATCCTTTTGAGAATTTCTTGGGTTTTTACTATTTCAATCGACGATTCTTTATTTACTGATTTTGAGATATTGGTACTTATTGTTTTACAGATTAAATCTAACTTAGGATTTATTTTTGATAACTCATTTTCAATTTGAAGGATGAACCTGCTTTTTTCACCTCCCCCAAGTTTGTCAGTATCAGAGTTATAAACTAAGGTTATATTTGTGCCTCGTTGCAAGAGTCTGAAAAAGTGATATGCATAAATATCTGAGTTATCGGATGGTAAGGGAAGCTTATTTTCTCTCCTGATATCAAAAGGTATAAATGAGTCAATATTAGATGTTTTGGGAAGTACCCCTTCATTAACTGATAAGATATATATATTATCAAAATCAAGAGTTCGTGTTTCAAGCATACCCATAATTTGGATTCCACGCAAGGGTTCACCAACTAGGTCGATATTACTCTGTCCAATTAGTTGCTTTCCCACTTTTTTTAATGCTGTGAAATTTAAGATGTTCTCATTATTTTTAGCAAGATCAGTTAATTTCCCTAGAATTTTAATTAGGGTTTGAAGCTGTTCATGTATCAGGATGTTTTTGTTTTTTGTTTCTTTAACGCCTTCTATGAGTGTTATTTTCAACTCATCCAGTGTTGTCGAAATAGAATTTGTACTATTATAGCTAATAATATTTAATAACTTTTGGTATAGATCTCTTTTTTCGATACTTAATAATTCTTTTAAATCCTCAAATGTTACAAAAGAAATATTATTGGTAATCAGGTTTTTGATTATTACTTCACATAGCCAAGAATCATTATGTAATAAATGTTTAACGAAAGGGCTGCTTAGCATATTAATAAGCTCATTCGTTTTAATCCCTTTATTATTATTTAGAGATATAATTATGTCGGCCCATGTGCTGAAAAAATGATCAATCTGGCTGTTTTTTAGCGGATATCCCAGGGTTAAATTATATGGAATAGGAGTGTTGTTATTTAAAGTTGAAAATGGAAGTGAATGGAGTAACGGAATAACAAGTTGTTCATTACCAAGGACTATAGCTGTGTTTAGGTTCTCAGATTTATTATCCTGATTTATATAATTACGGCTGTTTCGTGATAGTTCCTGACCTATGAATTTTACTTGCCCAATACTTTTAGGAACTCCTAAAATTCGAATATTTTTTTTTGTTTCGGTAAGCCGCTTTTCCACTATCTCTGGGGGTGGTATTTTTAACCTGTTTATAATATGTTGGATATGTTTTCCCGCCTCATGTTGTAAAACTGTTTTGCCAAAATAGAAGTCATCAACATCCCAAATAAAATCTGTATTGTAAATTTGATTTATATGATCAATAATTTGAAGTTCAGCCTCACTTAATGCATTAATTCCAACAAATAAGTAGTTATTCCATTTTAGATTGTGTGAAAGTGATGAAATGTTTTCCAAAAGGTATTTACTAATTAATCCTTGATAGCCAATGCCCTTGGGTATTAAAACTGAGCTTAACTCAATATAATATTGATACATTGAATTAAAAAAGTGAAGGTAGTTTCGTTGAAGCTCGGTTAAAGGTCGGCCATCAGGGTTCCAGGCTTGAATAGCTTTAATGGCAGATAATTGTTCATATATCGCTTTTGCATCTGCCAATGAGTTATCAATGTCATTGAAATCGGATAAAATAACCGGAGCCCATGTTAAGAAGTCATCAATGGTTTTTGCTTTATTTCCTTCTATTTTGGCATAAACATTATATAATTCGAAGCTAGTTGTAATATTATCGGCTTTTTTTAATCCCGAAACTTTTTGGATGAACTCATCTACAGGGTAAAACTCGGGAAGCCAAATATTTGTTTTATTTAAATTCTTAATTTCTTCCTTAAGAAAAACTTCTGATCTCCTATTTGGAAGTATGACAACGGAATTTATACCTGTAAAGCCATTATTAATTATTGTTTCAGCAGCTTGTTTAAGAAATTTTTTCACGACTATTTAATTTTTTTTCAGCATCACTAATCTTATCCATTGTGCCCAAATCATGCCATATTGATGAAGTATCAATATAACCTGAAATAGGATGATTTTTGGCAATATCAAGCCATGTGTCAATTATTGAAAATATACCGGTTTGAGTAATGTGGTTCACAAAGTCAGGATTGATTAAGTAAATGCCGCTAAATGCAAAAAGGCTATAATCAGTACAGCTATGGGTAACCCACCTATATTTTTTGTCAACAAGATTAGTCCATCCAATTAAGAGATTTTTGTTGTTAAATAATAAACCTCGTTGCGAATCTCGTTGTCTGACACATAGAGTTGCTATGCTTCTTTTTTCAGTATGGTACATAAGAAGCTCCTTTATATTAACATTGGAAATAACATCAACATTGTGTACTAAAACAGGTTCGTTACCAAGTATGAAATTTTTTGCCCTTAGGATGGCTCCCCCGGTATTAAGAAGAAGATCACGTTCATCAGAAATAGTAATGTCAACTCCGAAGTTGTTTTTGGTGTCTAGAAAGTCAATAATACTTTGTCCGAAATGATGAATATTAATTAGTAGCTCATTAATACCTTGTGACTTTAATTTTAGTATAACAGATTCCAGCATAGGTATTCCATCCACCTCAACAAGAGCCTTTGGTTTATCATGTGTAACATGTTTTAGTCTGGATCCCAATCCAGCCGCCAATATTATCGCTTTCATTTGCTTACAGTTTTGGGGTGATATACTAATCTAGTTCGTGATGTTTAATGATAACAACTATTTTTGGATATTTTGCCATTAGATATTCCCCAATTTTTGATGCACTATAAACAGATCTATGTCTGCCCCCCGTACAACCAAAATTAATTTGAAGATTATTGAATCCTCTTTTTATATAGTTTTCCGTACTCTGATTAATGATTTTTTTTGTGTTGATAATGAATTCATTAATTTCTTCATGACGCTCAAGATATTGGATTATCTGGTCATCGAGTCCTGTAAAATCTCTAAGTTCAGCTAGTCGACCTGGATTTGGAAGACTACGGCAGTCAAATACATGCCCGCCTCCATTCCCTGTAACATCAATGGGGATTCCTTTTTTCTTAAACGAAAAACTATTAACATTGATAGTAAATCCTGTTGTACTATTATCCCGGATATCATACTCTAGTGACACTATCTGATTAAAAACCTTGCTAAGTTCTTTAAGATCATCAAAGATTGGATTTTCTTGCAATAACTTTTTTAGAGCCGAAATAGCCATTGGTATACTTTGTAGGAAATGGGCTTTGCGTTGCACAATCCCCCTAAATCCATAAGCGCCCATTACCTGCATCAATCTGAAGTAAACGAAGTTGTAATAATATTTTTCAAACATAACCTGTTTGCCAGGAATAATCTTGTTTAGTTCATCTATATAGTGGCTGTAAAGTTTACTTCTGATATCAGCAGATAGATTCGCTTTTACCTGATAAAGTAATGAAACTAAATCGTATTGGAGTGGCCCCTGCCTGCCCCCTTGAAAATCAATATACCAAGGTTGATCCCCATAAATTAATATATTTCGTGCTTGAAAATCACGATAGTTAAAATATTTATTTTCAGCACTAAGAAGGATGTTGGCAAACTTAATGAAATCATCCTCAAGTAAGTTTTCATTAAACTCAATATTGTGAGGCTTTACAAAATAATATTTGAAGTAATTTAAATCCCACATAATTGAACGTTGGTTGAATTCCTTTACAGGGTATGCAACATCCAGATCCAGATTCTTAATTCCTATTACTTGAAATTTTACTAAATCAGAAATAACTTTTTTATAATATTTTTCAGCCAGGATTTTTTCGCTGGAAAGGAGATCCAAAAGTGTCGTCTTCCCAAGATCTTGAATTAAAAAATATTTGTAGCTACTATCATGAGTATAAATTTCGGGTACAGCAAACCCAAGTGATCTAAAATGAAAAGTATAGGAGTTATGTGCTATGTTTTCGCTTACATCCCCATTATATGAAGCTATAATTGAGTGTGGATTAATATGTTCATTAAATATAACCCTGTAGTATAACCTGTTTGATCCCGAAAAGGGTAATGGCACTATTTGACAATCATTCGGAAAACCTACTTTTATTAGCAGTGATCGTACGTTGGTGATATGATTGTTTGACATATTAATTTCATTTTATACAAATGTACATATTTGATCTAATTAACTATCAAATGAAATTGATTAAAAAGATCATGTATTAAGTCAGAGTTTTTGTTAAAAGTCCTAAATTTGTCCGAAATTAATTAAAAACGCTATGGAAGAAAGTAAAATGGCACTTGATGTGCTAAAAACAGCAATATTGTTAGAGCGCAGAGGTAAAGCATTTTATACAAATGCAGCACGTCAGAGCGAGAGCAAATCAGCTCAAAAGATATTTGAGATGATGGCTGAAGAGGAAGACGCACATATTGAGTTTTTAGTAAAGCAATTCAAAAGTTATACAAATAGTAATCAATTTCTTAAAATTGATGAGCATCCAGAAGAAGATGACGCCGCTGTTGAAATTTTAACCGAAAAGGTAAAGAGTGAAATTTCAGCTGCTGGTTTTGAAGCGTCTGCAATTTCAGCAGCCATTGATTTTGAAAATCGTGCCATCGAAGTATATTCAAACCGTGCCGATTCTGCCACCGATCCAAACGAGAAAGAAATGTATCAAATGCTTGCTGATTGGGAAAAAACTCATCATAAATTACTACATGATCTTAACGAAGACTTAAAAGCACAAATTTGGAACGACAATAATTTTTGGCCGTTTTAATTATAAATCCAATATATTTTTGACGTTTTTTTTCTCCAACATTCAATCTAAATTTTTGGATAAAAATTGCTTGATGTTTTTGTGCCCATAATACTTGCATATTGAACATTTGTTCAATACATTTGCAGGCTAATATTAATTATACATGTCACCGCGTCCAAAGCTTAACAGGCAACTTAAAGAACCCCCATCAGTTACAGGATTCGTCCCAATAAATGGCGATTATAATTTAGCTGAAAAAGTTATTCTGTTATTTGAAGAATATGAATCAATCAGACTGATGGATTATGAAAATCTTACTCAACTTGAAGCTTCAAATAAACTAAATGTATCGCGACCAACCTTAACCAGGATTTATGATTCTGCACGAAAGAAAGTTGCAAAAGCATTTGTTGAGAATAAGCCTATATCGATTGAGGGAGGAGACGTATCATTTAATGAGTTTTGGTATTATTGCAATTCTTGTTACTCATCGTATAAAACTGTAAAACAGATTTCTATTGATGAAATTTCTTGTCCCGTTTGTAATAGCCGAGATGTATCTTTCATTCAGGATTCGGGTGATTGGCCATATCATAAGGTGGGTAAAAATTTCAATTATGGTAAAAAACAGGGAATTGAAGGAAACTGTATATGTCCTAAGTGTGATTTAAAGATAGCTCATGAAGCAGGAATACCTTGTAGTAGCAAACTTTGCCCTAAGTGTAGTATTAGAATGATTAGAGAAAACACAGAACATCATAAAGTAATAATAAAAAAACGAAAATTAATATGAAAAAGCTGGCAATGCCTGTTGAAAATGGAAAACTATCTCATCATTTTGGACATAGCAGGGAATTTATGTTTTTTGAGATTGAGAACAACAAGGTAATTAGTAAAGTAAGTAAAGAACCTCCGCCACATGCCGAAGGGACAATACCAAGATGGTTGGTTGCAGAAAAAGTAACCGACTTATTAGTTGGAGGTATTGGGCCAAAGGCTATCGAAATTCTTAATTCTGCAGCTATCGACGTTTGCATTGGAGTTGAGGTTGATACACCTGAGAATATTGCCAACAGTTACATACTTGGTAGCCTAAAATATGGTCAAAATTATTGTCATCATTAATAACAAAAAATAAATAGTAAATACAAAGATATGGATACAAAAAATTCAGGATTTACATCCAAACTTGTACATGCAGGTAGTATAGCTGATGAAAAAGGGAGTGCAGTAACACCAATTTATCAAACATCAACATTTAGTTTTAGAGATGCCGATCACGGTGCCCGTTGTTTTTCTGGAGAGGAAAAAGGATATATTTATACTCGGTTGGGGAATCCCAATATTGAAGAACTTGAAGTAGCTATTGCAGAGCTTGAAAATGGTTTTGGTGGAATTGCAGCTTCATCAGGAATGGCTGCAGTAAATATTGTATATCTCACAATGTTGGCAAAGGGCGACCATATGGTAGGACATAATGCTCTTTATGGCCCTTCACGTGGCATAATGGAAAAGCTTTATCCAAAATATGGTGTGGAGTATGATTTTGTTGATTGCACTGATGTAAAAAACATTGAAAATGCGATTAAACCAAATACTAAATTACTATACCTTGAAACACCTGCGAACCCAACCATGGGAATTACCGACCTTACAGCTGCGTGTGAATTAGCACATAAGCATAACATTATAGTATGTGTTGATAATACCTTTTGTAGTCCTTATTTACAGAAACCGTTAGATTTTGGAGCTGATATTGTTTTGCATTCAATGACAAAGTTTATTAATGGTCATGCTGATATTGTTGGTGGAATTATTGTTGCTAAAGACCAAACTCTTTACAAAGAGCTTAAATATATTATGACGAATGTTGGATTCAATATGGATCCTCATCAGGCATGGTTGGTTAGAAGAGGGTTGAAAACACTATCGATTAGAATTGATAAAGCTCAGGAAAATTCAATTAAGGTGGCTGATTTTCTTGAGTCTCACCCAAAGGTTGACTGGGTGCTTTATCCTGGATTAAAATCTCATCCACAGTATGAGCTTGGTTTAAAACAAATGGATGGTCCTGGTGCCATGATTTCATTTGGAGTAGTTGGTGGTATTGAAGCTGGTAAAAAAGTGATGAATAATGTGCATTTAGCATTATTGGCAGTTTCCCTTGGCGGAATTGAAACACTTATTCAACACCCTGCCTCAATGACACACTCAAAATTATCAAAAGATGCTCGTGAAAAAGCTGGTATATCAGATGGCTTAGTTCGTTTATCAATTGGAATTGAAAATATTGAAGACATCATTGCCGACTTGGATCATGCATTATCATTTGCATAAGGTCAGCAATAAATTAGTTAAAAGCCTGTTATTTTCATAGCAGGCTTTTTTTTGCCCTAATTATTGCTAAATTCGTGTTCTCAATTACCCAAAGTTTTAAAAAGAAGAGTAGTTTATGTGGTACTATAACAAAACTATAATTGTATTAACTATGATGATTTTGCCATTATGGCTTACATCACAGAGTGTTGCTCTTGTGCTTAGTGGTGGAGGGGCTAAGGCTTACTCACATATTGGTGTACTAAAGGCACTTGAAGAAAATAATATTCCAATTGATTTTGTTGTTGGAAACTCGATGGGTGCTTTAATTGGGGCGATGTACGTATCAGGATACACTCCTGATGAGATAACAATTTTGCTAACAAACCCCGATTTTTTACATTTCTCAAAGGAGAATAATGTAGTTAATTCGTGTTTCTTTCAGGTAAATGAATCTGATGCTGCATTGGCAAGTTTTCCTTTTAATGTAGATAAAGGGTTTAATATTCAATTGCCCATTAGTGTTTACAATTTTAAAGAAATCGACTACGGTTTAATGGAGTATTTTGCAGGAGCTTCGGCTGCATCACATAATAATTTTGATAATCTAATGATTCCATTTAGATGCGTGGCTGCAGATATTGATTCGAGCAGAATAGTTGTTTTTGAAAATGGCAATCTTGCAAAGGCCGTTCGCGCATCCATTACATTCCCATTTTTTGTGCGACCAATAAAGATTGACAGTGTTGTGTATTTTGATGGTGGTATGTATGATAATTTTCCGGTGGATGTTGCCATTAGTGAGTTTAGCCCTGATTTTATAATTGGTAGCAAAGCAGTAAATAATTATTTAGCTCCAAACCCCGACAATGCAATTTCGTTGATGCAAAGTATGTTGATGACCAAGGCGGATTTTAAAATTGATTCAACAATTGGTGTTGTTATTGAAAGCAAATCAGGTAACGAGTCGATATTTAATTTCTCTAATGTTTACGGTTATATCGATAGTGGTTATGTGGCAACTCAAAGGATGATAAAAGTAATTAATAGCAGATTAGATACTAATAAAAACAGTACTACATCCAATGAAAAACGGAACAATTTTAATTCGGGAATGCCTAAAAAATCTCTGAATAATATTGGGATTTCTGGCATTAAAACTAAGCAGAAAAAATATTTTTTAAATCTCATTGGCAATCAAAAACGCTTTGATGATACTCAGCAATTTCATAACTTTTATAACTGTTTGGCATCAAACGAAAATATCACAAATATCTATCCCGAAATAGATTATGATAGTATAGAAAAAAAATACAATTTAAATTTGGTCATAAAAAAGGCAGAGCCATTTAACTTAAAGGTTGGGGGTTATATTTCTTCTTCTGGTGTAAATGAGGGTTTTATAAATCTAGGGTATCGTTATCTTGGAAAAACAGCCAAAAACTTTAGTGTTGGGGCTTACTTTGGTACCTTCTACAACAGTTTCTCAACCATGGGAAAAATTGAGTTTCCTAACAGGATTCCAATCTATTTAAAACTCAACTTTCTAATTTCGCGAAAAAATTATTTTAGTAACGCACGTTATTTCTTCGAGGATAATTTTCCGGCTTATATTATAAATGATGAGAATTATTTAGAATTGGCAATTGGCATCCCTGCTGGTAATTCAGGGGTAGTTGTTTCAGGTCTTAGTAATATCAATGCATATTATCAGTATTATCAGGATAACTATTTTACTAGAACCGACACTGCCGATGTTTCAAATTTTTATTTTCTAGCACCGTTTATTGAGTATGAATCAAATACACTAAACAGAAAACAATATCCAACAAAAGGTTACCACATTTATACTGGTTTTAGTTATTTCACAGGTAGCGAAAAATACACTCAAGGTTCAGGTAAATCGGCTGAAAATGAAATTACTTCAAAGCTCAACATCCATAAATTTACATTACGGTTTTTAAAATACTTTGATTTGACCTCAAATTTATCATTAGGAATGTCGAGCGAAATTGGACTATCTAATAAACCTTTATTGAATAATTATGTTTCAAGCTTATTGCTGGCAACGCCATACGAGCCTCTTCCTGTAAT
>CALDOI010000307.1 GCA_937912115.1 uncultured Bacteroidota bacterium
ATTTTTATTGAAAATTCTCCTTGATTCATAGCATGCAATCAGAATGCAAAAATAATAGATTTAATCAAAGAATTCCAATGAATATAATAACAAAGAATTATTCAACTATTAACTTTTGAGTACTTAAAAGTATGTTTTTGTCTCTAATACTAATTAAATACAGACCCTTTTTCCACTCATTTGTATTAATGCTCACCTTATTCGTTTTATTTATTAAGGTATTAAAAACACAATTTCCCGATGTATTGTAGATTACCAACTCTGCATCCTGAGGTATTTCATTATTAAATGAAACATTAACAATATCATTTGCCGGATTAGGGTAAATTTCAATTCCATATGTGTTTTCCGTAGACTCACTAATGCTAGTAAACAAATAGCAGAAACACCTGTCACATTCTGGATTATCAATATATAATGGTATATCGTTTTGTTTAAAACATGCAAAACTAAATGAATCACCATTAGTTGCTGCATCTGTAATTATTGGATTAAACAATCCAAACCACACAACACTCCCTACACCTTCAATCCAAATATCATTAATAAATTCACTCTCTAAAAACCATCTGTTATGGTATTGGTTATCCAATAATATTATTGAATCTATATCAGTAACTACTTTGTAGTGATCTTGCTCAAACAATTCTATGCTGCCAGAAGTTGCAGCTCCACCAATGTTGTACCAAATTGTGTCTCCAATTTCAAGAGAGTAATCATAGAGAATGGTTTCAGGTAGATCGGGTAGTTTTAAGTATACCTTATTGTCATCAGTTGTCCTGATTGCCCCAAAATAAGGTGAATTATAAGTAGATAGGGTAGAGTCATTCAAACTGTAAACCTTTGAATAGGAATAGGATGTATCCTTGCTAACAGTAAGTGTTGTATCCCCAATTAATCCATACCTATATCTAAACTCCTCTATGTAAAATGAAGTCCCGATTGTATTCCATATTGCATTGCCATCAGGAAAAACCGGATTGGGCATTATATGTATTTGAAAAGTGTCAATATTAGAACAACCAAAAATATCAATAACAGAAAGTGTTACATCATAGTCACCATAGGATAGATATGAGTGAATGGGATTTTGGGTAGAGGATGTATTTCCATCATCAAAGTCCCAAGCCCAAGTGTCAATATTTCCCGAACTAGAAATTCCATAAAATTGAATAAGTGTATTTGTATTAGCAGTATTTGTATTACTTGATATTTCAACAGAGGGTAACTGATTAATAATAATATTATGGGTGATATCTGCAGTACAATTATCTGTTGTTGTAATGGTTAGGGTAACATTGTATCCTGTGGCTGTAGCATATAAATGCGTTGGGTCTTGCAAAACTGAAGTACCTCCATCACCAAAATCCCAAAACCAAGATTGAACCTCTGCTATATTTGTTATTGTTTCATCCACTTCAAAATATGTCTCTGTTCCCAAACATTCTCCGGTGAATGTAAAATCTAAACCCGGATCAGATAAGTTTACCGTTAATACATTTGTGTCAGTACAACCATCCATATTAGTTACAATTAATTCAACATCATAGTTTCCGGGAAGGCTGTAAGTATGTGTGGGGTTTTGCAATGATGATGTATCATTAACACCTGAATCCGGATCACCAAAGTTCCAAAACCATGACATAAGATTACTGCCTCCATTTGGAGTACTTAAATCAGTAAATAGTACCGGATTATTGGCGCATGTTACTTGATACATGAAGTCGGCTATTGGACCTACTATTGTAGTTATCGAGTTTTGGGTGCTACTTGAACAACTATCGGAGTTGGTAATTGTTAAGGTTGCTGCATAAGTTCCTGTACCAGAGTAAAAATGTGTTACATCAGGATTGTCAGGAAACACAACTGTTTGAGTAGTCCCATCCCCAAAATCCCAGTGCCATTCGGTTATAAACCCGGAAGGAGTAGTACTGTTGTCACTAAATTGCACTTCATTATTTACGCATACCGGAGTATTGGTGCTGAACAGTGCTAACGGTGGAGGATTAACTGTAATTTGTTTTAATACAGTATTAGAGATTGCCATTGTATCAATTATTGTTAATGATACATCATATGTTCCAGCTACAACATATACATGTGTTGGATTCATATCATTGCTTACGCCTCCATCCCCAAAGTCCCAAGCCCAACTTACTACAGCAGGTATATCTGTTGGGGGATCGAGTACTGTATATTGTATCGGTTCACCTTCACAACTATAATTCCAGCTAAAGTCAAGAGCTGGAATATGTGTGACCGTGACCTGGTGAATGATCGAGTTTTGACAGCCATCGATATCGGTTACGTTTAGCTCTACATCAAAAGTGCCTACGGTGACAAAGCTATGTGTTGCATCCTGGGTGGTGGCAAAGTTACCATCGTCAAAGTCCCAGTGCCAATTGGTAATTACGTTTCCGGAAGTTCCAAAGAAATCGGTTGCATCTCCCAGCATTGTTGGTTCAGGGTTCCATGTGAAGAACACTGTGGGAGGAGTCTGCATTGTTACTGGATGTACTACATTGTCTGTTACTGTATATCCGGCTGAGTCAGCTGTTACTGTTAAACTAACAATAAACGTACCTCCAGTATTATATTGGTGGGAAGGATGTTGTAATGTATTGGTGTTCCCATCTCCAAAATCCCAATACCACTGATTTATGATATAGCCTGGTTGCGTGCTGCTTAGATCCGTGAATATTACGGCATTACAAAAGAGTAATTGATAAGTGAAGTCGGCTGTACATTGTGCTTTTGATTTATTGTTAAAGAAGAGTATTGCTATTAGAGCAATAATTATATACAAAACAGGGTGCTTTTTCATGATTATTTTAGGTTTATGATAAGCTAATAATTGTGTAACGTACAAATGTAATGATTATTTATTTCAGGTTTTTTTTTCTAGCGAAAAAGTTTACTGAAAAATATTAATTTTGGTTTTTAAACAAAATATATAATTATGACCTTACAAGTTAAAGGAAAATTAATACAAAAGCTTGCTGTTGAGAGCGGTGAAGGAAAAAATGGAAAATGGGAGAAACAGCAGTTTGTTATTGAAACCGATGAGCAATTCCCAAAAAAGATATGCATTATGCTTTGGGGTGATAAAGTTTCGATGCTTGGGAAAGTAACCGAAGGAGATATCCTTAATGTATCGATTAACATTGAGTCGAGAGAGTATAACTCACGATGGTATACGGATATAAAAGCCTGGCGAATTGAAAAGGATGCCGATGAAGGTAGTGCAGCTCCAATGCCAATAGAGCCTCCAGCCGATCTGGGTTTGCCAGATGATGACCTTCCATTTTAAGGATGTCGCGAAAGCTGAAATTAGCTCACCTGGCTCTATTGGGAGCTAATTTAATTTTTGGAGTTAATTATGTTATTGCCAAGGGTATAATGCCCGACTATCTCGAACCAAGGGCGATAATATTACTCAGAGTAATTGGTGCAACCATTATTTTTTGGATTGTAGGGGCATTTTCTCCCAAAGAGAAAGTAGAAAAAAAAGATTTTTTAAAATTTGGATATCTATCACTGTTTGGTGTTGCCATAAATCAGATAATGTTTTTTGAGGGACTTAATCTTACAACTCCAATAAATGCGTCAATTATAATGGTTGGAGTGCCAATACTCGTTCTTGTATTTTCACATTTTTTTATTGGGGATAAGTTAACTCAGAATAAAATCATTGGAATTTTTATTGGATTTGTTGGTGCTGCATTTTTAATCTTGCAAAGCGGGAACTTTTCGTTTTCATCGGATACATTTGTTGGTAATATATTTGTGTTAATTAACGCATCTTCCTATGGACTTTTCCTTGTGTTGGTTAAACCTCTAATGTCAAAATACAGCCCAATAACCATAATGAAATGGGTATTTTTGTTTGGGCTGGTATTTGTTACACCAATATCTTTAAACCTTGTAATAACTGCTGATTATGATGTTATTCCACCGAATATCTGGGTGTCGATTGGCTTTGTAATACTATTCACAACAGTATTTGCTTACTTGCTCAATAATTATTCCTTAAAAACAATCAGCCCAACAATAAATAGTGCATATATTTATTTACAACCGGTAATTGCTTCTGTGGTAGCTTTATCATTTGGAAAGGATAATTTGTCGGTGGAAGAAGTTATTGCTGCAACCCTTATATTTATCGGGGTGTATTTTGTAAGCTTTAAAAAGAAAAATATTTTTGGCTAAGAATAAGTCCATCTCGATCTTAACCTTAACCTCAACCTTAATCTTAACCTATTTCTCAACCTCAGTATAATTCTTTTCCATACATTTGAAGATTAAATAAAAATTATGTTACCCATATTAAAAAAATTAAAAAATACCGATTCAGATAATTTTTTTCTGCTTGCAGGGCCTTGTGTAATTGAAGATGAAACAATGGCTTTTCCGATTGCCGAGCATATTATTAAAATTGCCGATAAACTAAAAATACCTGTAATTTTCAAAGCTTCATTCAAAAAGGCCAACAGAACCCGTCTCGACTCTTTCACTGGTATTGGTGATGAAATGGCTTTGAATATACTAAGAGAAATTTCTGAAAGATATAACGTTCCTGTTGTTACTGATATTCACACTGCTGAAGATGCAAAACTTGCTGCACAATATGTTGATATCCTGCAAATTCCGGCCTTTTTAAGTCGCCAAACAGATTTACTCATTGCTGCCGGAGAAACAGGTAGATGCGTTAATATTAAAAAAGGTCAGTTTCTTTCGGGTGAATCAATGCAGTATGCTGTTGATAAGGTGAAAAATACCGGTAATAAAAGTGTTATGCTTACCGAGCGAGGTTCAATGTTTGGATATGGTGATTTAGTAGTTGATTTCCGTAATATCATTGAAATGAAGAAATTTGATGTTCCTGTTATTCTTGATATAACACATTCATTGCAGCAACCAAATCAAACTACCGGAGTTACCGGAGGACAACCCGAATTAATTGAAACAATCGCAAAAGCGGGAATTGCAGTAGGTGTGGATGGAATTTTTCTGGAAACGCATCCCAATCCGCATAAGGCGCAGTCAGATGGAGAAAATATGCTAAAGTTAGATTTGCTCGAGGAACTTCTCACAAGATTAGTAACATTAAGAAAAGCTGTTTCATCTTTTAGTTAGTAATAATCATTGGTAGTTTTAATTTAAATCAATCCTTCTTTTTTGTAATTTTATCAGTAATTATTCGTTACAAAAAAACCAATTAGTAGTTTGTAGTATGGTTAACAGGCTTTTTACTTTAATATTTGTTTTGTTGTTTGGTTTTGGGTACGCTCAAAAACTTGATGCTGTGCGATTTGAGGTCTCATCAGATCTTGACGGAGAGCAATTCCATGTTGAGACAATGGGAGTGGATGGGTTGTTAATATTCTACGAGAGTAATGAAGTAAGTAAGGAAGATTTACGGAAATGGTATTTTGGTTTGTTTGACACCAACCTTAAACAAATTTGGTTAAAATTTGTTCCACTAAATGATAAGATTGAGTTTATTACTTCGAGGGAAGTTGATGGACAACTTCATATGCTATTTAAGAATGTTTCGATGGGAAGAAACGATTATGGTTTGTACGATATTGTGACCTATGATAAGAGAAAAAAAACTTTTTCCCGAATCTCAGGTTCAATTCCCATAAAATCGGAAGTCGCAGGTTTCGAGGTAATTGGTAATACAGCCTGTTTAGCGTTAAACCTGAAAAAGAGAGAGACTGATTTAGTATTCATTTCATTGATTACTGGAGATGTTAACCCCATTCATATTGGAATAGATACACCGGGTATTATTGAATCTTTATTTGCGGATATTGAGAATAGACTTTTTTATGTATCGATTAAACAAAACAGAGATCGGCGATATATAAAGGAATATTTATTAAGCTACACAATTGATGGAAAGGCAAAAGGGGAAGTGTTAATTGACGATAACGAAGCTTTAAAATATTTCAGGGAGTACGTTTTTGTGCCTTCAAGTAAAAATGAGTTACTTATACTTGGAACATATAATATAGTAACCGGGCGAACACTATCCTTTAAAGATATAGAACTAGGAAATGATGCTAAAAGTGCCGGATTATTTTTTCTGAAAATAGTAGATGGAAAGCAGGAATTACTTCATTATTATGATTTTATGAATTTAGATAATATCGCTGGCGCCATATTACCAGATAATTTTAGAGCTAATAAAGTTGTTCAGGATACTAGTAGTTCAACAAAAATAAATACTATGGTAAGTGCTTCATTTAACTTGAATGAGCCAAAAGTATTTAGGGCTAATAATGGTGTGTATATTTTTTCTGTCGAAGTTTATCAACCCTATTATAAAACCGAGACCCGAATGGATTATGATTTTTATGGCCGACCCTATCCATACACTTACAATGTTTTTAGTGGCTATGATTTTTATGATGCAATAATTGCCGGAATTTCCCATGATGGAGTGTTGTTATGGAGTAATGATTTCCCAATTAATGATCTACTAACATATTCAACCAAAAGAATTTCAACCATATTTGAAGATGAAAGTTTAATTACATTGGCTTATGTAAATAATGGAAATGTGGTTTCTCAAACCATCGATGGCCCTGCAGATATCGACAGGTCAGAAATGAAGATTGGTACTAACTTTCCACAAGATAGAATAGCAGAGGATGAAAATAACCATATTGTTAGATGGTATGGAGATTATTTCCTGATTTATGGGTACGAAAAAGTTAAAAACCGAACTCTCGATGATCAGTCGACGAGAGCGGTTTTTTACGCGAATAAAATAGCTTATAAATAGCAAGAATTGAATTGTTGACGATTAGTAAACAAAGCATAAATGATAAAAAAAATATTATTAGTAATTCGATATTTTAGGTTTCGTATTAAGGCCAAATCAAGATATAATATACATTCACAATTTGTGTATAGTTTTATTGGTGATATACTAAGGGATAAGACGATATATCCGGATTATGAAATACTTTGGAATCATAGAAATAAAATGGCAAGCAGTAACGATCCCATTGAAACAGTTGATTTTGGTTTTGGAGCAGGAAAAAAGGCGTACAGTACACATATATATCCACTAAGTAAAATAGTTAAGTTAAGATCGCACAGCGAACCCAGACTGAGGTTATTATATAGAATAGTGAAACATTATAAACCCCAAACCGTACTCGAATTTGGAACTGCTGCCGGTATAAGCGCCACATATATTAAAAGTGGAAATCCTGAAAGTACTATGATAAGTATGGAAGGCTGCTCAACTTTAGCATCCAAAGCAAAGGAATCATTTGATGAGCTTGGATTAGGTAATATTGAATTAGCAGTTGGTAATTTCGACAATATGTTAGATGAAGTGCTTGGCAAGTTTAGTAGATTAGATTTCGTTTTTTTTGATGGAAATCACCGAAAGGAACCCACACTTATGTATTTTAATAGTTGCGCAAAGCTATCTACTGAAAATAGTATTTTTGTTTTCGATGATATTCATTGGTCGTTAGGAATGGAAGAAGCATGGAATAATATCAAGGAAGATGAGAGGGTTAGCATTACAATTGATCTATTTTGGTTTGGTTTAGTTTTTTTTAGAAAAGGAATTGAAAAACAAAACTTTAATCTTGTAGTTTAGCAGTTCAAAATATACAACAGATATGAAAAAAAGTATAATCGATTTTAAAGATATATCAAGGTTTTTTCAAGTAGGAACAGAAACTGTAAAGGCGATGCGAGAAGTAAGCTTGCGTATATATGAAAATGAATTTGTTGCAATCATGGGGCCATCTGGATCTGGTAAGTCAACAATGATGAATATACTTGGTTGTTTGGATACACCAACTTCCGGATCCTATTTTTTAAATGGTCAGGATGTAAGTAAAATGACGGATAATGAATTAGCTGAGGTTAGAAACAGGGAAATAGGATTTATCTTTCAAACATTTAATCTCTTGCAAAGATCAACAGCATTGGAAAACGTAATGTTACCACTTGTATATGCCGGAGTTAGTAAATCGGAAAGGATTAGAAGGGCTGAAGAAACATTGAAAAGTGTACAGCTTTCGGATAGAATGAAACATAAACCAAACGAGCTTTCAGGTGGTCAACGACAACGAGTTGCGGTTGCCAGAGCGTTGGTAAATAATCCATCAATCGTACTTGCCGATGAGCCAACTGGAAACCTCGATTCAAAAACATCGATTGAAATAATGGGGTTATTGGAAGAAATTCATAAAATTGGTAACACAATTATTGTAGTAACCCATGAAGAGGATATTGCCATGCATGCTCATCGGGTAATAAGAATGATAGACGGACGGATAGAATCTGATGAAGAAAATAAAAATATTAGAGTTGTTAAGTACTACGAAACATCTGTATCAGAATAATCTTCACCCATAATTAATAAAGGATTTGAAAATTTATACAAAAACAGGAGATAGTGGGACAACTTCATTAATTGGAGGTACACGTGTTCCTAAATACCATATTCGAATTGAATGTTACGGAACTGTTGACGAATTGAGTTCCTGGATTGGACTTATAAGGGATCAGGAGATTTCAAAAGAGGATATAGCCACTTTAATTGAAATACAGGATAGGTTATTTACAATCGAATCGTTGCTTGCATCTGAGGAAACATCTGATTTTAAACTACCTGAAATATCTGTAAAAGATATTGAGTTACTGGAAAATGAAATTGACAGGTTAAATATACCACTTCCTCCACTAAAGTCATTTCTCCTCTCAGGAGGAAATACCACTGTTTCATATTGTCATATAGCACGTACAATATGCAGAAGAGCTGAAAGGTTAATTTTTAAACTGAGTGAAGAACATCATGTAAACGATTTAGTAATGATTTACATAAATCGACTTTCTGATTATCTATTTGTTTTGTCGCGCAAAATAGGCATGGATAAAAATATTAATGAATTACTTTGGAAGCCACGTATTTAGTGGTTTTATAACTAATTTTATTTTTGTTTGGTTGTTGTTAAAAAAAAATTATTTTTGCAAAAAAAATTATAGCAAATGTATTGGACTTTAGAGTTAGCGTCAAAACTGGAAGATGCACCCTGGCCAGCAACCAAGGATGAGTTGATAGAATGGGCGATACGTACAGGCATTGCCCTGGAAGTAATCGAAAACCTTAAGGAAATAGAGGATGAGGGTGAAGCATATGATCGAATTGAGGATTTGTGGCCTGATTATCCTACCAAGGAAGATTTTTTCTTTAATGAAGATGAGTATTAGTTTATTTATACCACCAAAAAAAAAAGAGGCTGTCTAAATCAAAGGTAGCCTCTTTTTTATTTTGCATATAGCTTACCGTGCCACGTATTCCTTTTTTCTAAAGCCTTTTCAATTGCAACATTAATCTGATCATTTCGTATGAGTCCCCAACCAGGACCGGCAAGGTAACGTGGAGGTACTTCACCAGCGAATCGTTCAATAATAAAATCTGGATTTAACCTTTCGGTAAAGTTTACGATAAAGTCAATATAATCATCAAAGGAGAATAGATCATAGTCATTGGGATTTAACTTGTAATCATTAGCCATGGTAGTTCCTTGCACAATTTGTAGTTGGTGGAACTTAATTGTAGTTAGGGGTAGCTTGGATATTAAGTTAACTGAATCCATCATCATTTTACGTGTCTCACCAGGTAGTCCGAAAATAAAATGAGCTCCTATATTAAGTCCATATTGCGCGGTTTGGTTTATTGCGTCGATTGATTGATCGTAAGTATGCCAGCGATTTATCCTACCAAGAGTTTCATTATATATGCTTTCAATCCCGTATTCAATAATAATATAGTATTTTTTTGATAGCTCAGCCAGGTATTTGAGTTTTTCCTCATCAATACAATCGGGTCTGGTACCAATAACAATCCCTACTACACCCGGTTGGTTTAGAGCACTTTCGTAGATTTTTTTGAGCTGATTAATTGGAGCATAAGTATTTGAATATGGTTGAAAATATACCAAATAGTTGGCAGCTCTTCTGTATCTTACTTTATGAAACTCTATTCCTTCGATAACTTGTTGATGGATGGGCTTTTCTGGGTCGCAATAAGAGGGATTAAATGCATTGTTATTACAGTAAGTACATCCACCTTTGGCGAGTTTTCCATCACGATTTGGGCAAGTAAAACCTGCATCAACACTTATTTTTTGTACTCTTTCGCCAAATATATTTTTAAAATATTGTGCATATGAATTATAGCGACGTTGATGTCCCCAGGGAAAGTTTTTGTTTTCCATTTTTTAAATCTGATTTTACAAATCTACCAAAATAAAAAAAGGGATGAATATATAATCCATCCCTTTTGAAAAGCAATTGCTTTTAATATTATTTAGCAACTCTTTCGAGCCATTTTATCATAAATATAATAGTGAACATTGAAATAGCTGTTGCTACAACAAATATACCCCATGTCATCCAAATTGGAATCGAATCATAAAGAATAGCTCCAATGAAGAGAAGTCCGTTACCAAGAGCTGTTGCCCCAAGCCAACCACCTTGCATCAAACCCTGATACTGTGGAGGTGATACTTTAGAAACAAAAGAAATACCCATTGGGCTTATAAACAATTCAGCAACCGTTAGTATGAAATAAGTACCGAGTAATAAATACGGTGAAACTTTTTGAGCATCAACCAAAGGAATACCACCAGCAGCAGAACTAATCGAAGAGTATAAAGGTAGACCAATTGATCCAATAACCATCACAACAAAAGCTATGGATGCAATTCCCATACCAATGGCAATTTTTTTAGGGGTTGATGGTTCCATATTTCTGGCTCTCAACCAACCAAATAATCCAACTATGATTGGTGTTAGAAATACAACGAAAAAAGGATTCATCGATTGGAAAATCTCAGCTGAGAATTCATAGGTACCAATCTTTAGTACCGTATAGTCTCTTGCAAAGAAAGTTAAAGTAAGACCATTTTGATGGAATGAAAACCAGAAAAAGATAACAACCCCAAATACAGCTAATAGTGCATACATGCGTTGTTTAACTTCTTTTGCTTCCATTTTTATTTCATCAGTAATTTCAACACCCTTAGTTGATCCTTTTGGATTTGGGAAGCTCTTTTTATTCATCATATAAACAACAAAAGAAATAGCCATGGCGATAATGGCGATTCCGAATGCATAATGAAATCCGGTATTGAAAATATTTAAATAGTCATTGGAAAATCCTGTAAGATCAGTTACAGATCCTCCGGCCGCTTTTTCAGCAAATTCCTGATATCTGTTAACAGAATCTTCTGACATTAAGCCATTTAAATATGTGTGGCATTGTTCAGGTAAACTTGCATCATAACTAAAACCATTTCTTTCTAACCACCAGTTTCTAATTCCTACAGCTGCTAACGGAGCAAAAATTGCACCAATGTTAATAAAAGCATAGAACAATGCGAAACCTGAGTCTCTCATTTTTCCGTACTTTTCATTATCATACATCTGTCCAACTAAAGCTTGTAAATTACCTTTGAATAAACCATTACCAAATGCAATCACAAATAAGCCGATGATTGTAACTGTTAAGAAAAAAGGAACGTTTGAAACAGGAGTTGGTGTAGGAATCGCCAGAATAACATATCCTGATGCCATCATAATTAAACCAACCATAATGGTTCCTTTAAAATTTTGTAATCTATCTGCAATAATACCTCCAACAAGAGCTAGAAAATAAATTGAAAAATAGAACGCTCCATAAATGATACCTGCATTAGGACCACTTAAACCAAATTTAGCTTGTAAAAACAAAACTAAAATTGCCATCATAGTGTAAAATCCAAATCGCTCTCCCATATTGGCAAGTGCGGCAGGAATAAGCCCTTTCGGGTGACCTTTAAACATAATTATCGATTTTGATTAACATTAATTTTCAGTAAGCCAGCAAAAATAATGAATTTTGTAAGCTGTACAAGTTTTAGTTTGCTAATTAACTAACAATGTGTATTGTTGATATTACCATCTAAAAAGACAGGGTGTCAATAATTACCTCAACTATGATTAATTATCAAATAACTTATTATTCAATCAACAATTCTACTATAATAATTTGATGTTATGGAAAACAAAAAAGCCTCTTCCAACTATTTGAAAGAGGCTTTTATATTTTACCAGTTTGTACTATATGATACCCTGGTCGATCATTGAGTTTGCTACCTTTAAGAAACCAGCAATGTTAGCTCCTTTAACGTAATCAACCGATCCATCAGCTTTTGTTCCGTGTGTAACGCAAGCTTCATGAATGCTCTTCATAATGTGATGAAGTTTTGCATCTACCTCTTCACGAGTCCATGCTAATTTCATTGCATTTTGTGTCATTTCAAGTCCTGAAGTGGCAACACCACCTGCGTTTACTGCTTTACCGGGGCCGAATAGTATGCCATTTTTCTGTAATAAATGAACAGCTTTGGGGGTAGAAGGCATATTTGCACCTTCAGCAACACAAATACATCCGTTTTCAATAAGTTTAGCAGCATTTTCTTCATCAAGTTCATTTTGTGTTGCACAAGGAAGTGCCACATCAACTTTAACTTCCCATGGGCGTTTGCCTGCATGGAATGTAGCTTCTGGAAATTCCTCTGCATAAGGAGAAACGATATCCTGATTAGAAGCTCTTAGCTCAAGCATATATTCTATTTTATCACCTGTGATACCTTCTGGGTCATGAATGTATCCATCAGGGCCTGATAAAGTTACTACTTTTCCACCAAGTTCTTCAACTTTTAAGGCAGCACCCCATGCAACATTACCAAATCCGGAAACTGCAACAGTTTTACCTTCAAAGGTTTCACCTTTAGTGGCAAGCATTTCTTGTGCAAAATATACAGTACCAAACCCTGTTGCTTCAGGACGAATTACGCTACCGCCCCAGCCAAGTCCTTTACCTGTAAGAACACCGGTATGCTCACGTGCAAGTTTTTTGTACATACCATAAAGGTATCCAATTTCTTTTCCTCCTACACCTATGTCGCCGGCTGGAACATCTGTATCAGGACCTATAAGTCTCCACAGTTCAAGCATAAATCCCTGACAGAATCTCATAATCTCAGAATCTGATTTACCTTTAGGGTTAAAATCAGAACCACCTTTTCCACCACCCATTGGAAGAGTAGTAAGTGCATTTTTAAATATTTGTTCGAACCCTAAAAATTTAAGTATACTTAAGTTAACACTGGGGTGGAAGCGTAAACCTCCTTTGTATGGTCCTATTGCGTTGTTAAACTGAACACGGTAACCAAGGTTAACATGTACTTTTCCATTATCATCAACCCATTGTATTTTAAATGTAAGTACTCGATCAGGCTCAATTAATCTTTCGATTATGCCTGCTGATTCAAATTGAGGATTGTCGTTAACTGCCTCCTCAATTGATTCAAGTACTTCACGAACAGCCTGAAGGTATTCTACTTCACCAGGATGTTTTTTTTCTAGATCATTCATTATTTTATTCAGATCCATAGCTTTATAATTTATTAAATATTGTTATTTTTTTAACAGTGCAAAATTAGATATTAAACCGTCCAATGTTTATTTTTTTGGTAAAAATAAACATATTTTAACTGGGTCTAAATTAGGAAAAACTATTCAAACATAAAGCATAGTAGATCAGTCAGATAACTACCCTGTAATCTTCTGGTATTTTAACCTTCAACAAGCTTAAAATCATTAATGCTTTTTTCATAATAAGTTAGAATAGATATTTAACTAAAAAATTAGTTGATTTTGTTTGCAGGAATCAATTTTTTGATTTCCTTTGCAATATATAACTAAAAAGTTAGTTATATATAAAAAGATTAGCATGAAGCAACTAACGAAAGCAGAGGAACAGATTATGCATGTGCTTTGGGAATTGGAGAGGGGATATATTCGTGATATATTGGAGCATCTTCCTACACCAAAACCTGCCTACAATACTGTTTCAACTATTACCAGAATACTTGAAAAAAAAGGATTTGTTGGATATACTGCCTATGGAAAAGCTCATGAGTATTATCCATTAATCTCAAAAAAACTATATCGTAAGAATTTCTACAAAGGATTTGTGCAAAATTATTTTAGTAATTCATATCAGGCCATAACATCTTTTTTTGCAAATGATGAAGACTTGAGTTTGAACGAGCTTGAGGAGCTCAGGAAATTATTAGATAAAGAAATAGAAAAGAAATCCAAAGAATAATAATATGAATTCTATTCTTATATATTTGTTGCAATCAGCAATTAGTTTAGTAATATTCTATTTGTTTTATGAACTATTATTCAAAAGGGATGCTTTTTTTGCATTTAACAGATATTATCTCCTACTTACAATATTTATTTCCACCTTTTTGCCTTTGTTGGATTTTAGTATATATAGTATTTTTTCAGGCACAAGTGATCCGGTTATTAGTTTAGCACCTGTTTATGGTTTGTTTGAATATACATTGGGAGAGGTGACAATATATGGGGAGGGTTCAAGTGCCATTGATTCGGTTGCAACTGGAAAATCCTTACCATATTTTAGTTATATAATACTTTTATATATGATAGGTGTGTTTTTTGCAGTGGGGCGGTTTATATTTAGGTTCTATCAAATTTCAAGACTTCTTCAAAAATCTAAAGTTGTTTATCACAATGGGTTACGTTTGATTTTTACAGTACCCGGGACACCAACATTTTCATTTTTTAACTATGTTTTTATTGATGAGAACTTGTTTAATAGGAGAGATGAAGTTGATAAAATAATAGAACACGAAAAAATTCATATTGATCAAAACCATTCATTGGATTTAGTGATTGCTGAACTTTTCTCGATAATTCAATGGTTTAATCCAACTGTGTACTTGTTCAAGAAAACACTAAAGGAGAACCATGAGTTTATTGCTGATAGTGATGTGTTGGCAGTTTATCCTGATATCATGTCGTACACTAAACTATTGATTGATAATTCGAGTATTATCAAAACAAATATACTAACACATAATTTTAGTTATTCACTTTTAAAAAGGAGGTTATTTATGATTAAAAAAACAAAAAACCCACTAAGGTTTTCTTTTAAACTAGTGTGGGTTATGCTGGCTGTGAGCATGGTTGTATATGCTTGTTCGGGGCCAATTAAAAAAGATAATATTTCATCAGAAATAGAATCGGTTACTTCTGTTGACCCTAACTTTAGTAATGATAGTATTTTGGTTACTAGTTATTTCGAACCTGATAATGGCTTGGTTAAGTTTGTTATTTCTATTGGAAAAGATAGAATCACAAAATTGAGTTTGTTTGATAAAAATAATACTTTGATAAGTGATTTTATGGATGGAAATTATTCAAGGGGTTTATATACAATTATATGGAAACCTGAAAATAATGAAGTCATACCACCTGGCACTTATTCTTATGTTTTTACTGCAGATGATAATAAAATAGATGGTATTTTTCTAGAAGTCATGGATCCACTCTCAACTGTAAACAATATTGAATATGAAGTATTTACGGTTGTAGAAGTTATGCCTGAATATCCTGGTGGTATGGATGAATTGGGCATTTTTTTGTCAAATAATATCAAATACCCAATCAAAGCACTTAAGGATGGTGTTGAGGGCAGAGTATTTGTAAATTTTGTTGTGGGAAAGGATGGTAGTGTGATTGATTCCAAGGTTATTAGAGGAATCGGGAGTGGTTGTGATGAGGAAGCTATTCGTGTGATTGAAAGTATGCCCAATTGGATACCTGGGAAGCAACGTGGTCAGGCTGTTAATGTTAGTTATAATTTACCCATAAGGTTTGCTCTTGATGAAAAAGAGAAGGATACTATTTTTAAGGTTGTTGAGGTAATGCCTGTATTCCCTGGAGGTGAGAAAAAACTCATGAGTTATCTTGGTAACAATATTAAATATCCCGAGAAAGCTAAAAAAGATGGAGTTAAGGGGAGAGTATTTATAACCTTCGTTGTTGAAAAAGATGGCCGTATTGATAATGTTGAATTATTAAGAGGAATTG
>CALDOI010000308.1 GCA_937912115.1 uncultured Bacteroidota bacterium
ATAATTAACTATAAATTAGTTGCAGTGTTTATAAATGTAAACTGATAATTTTGTATAATTTTAATTTACAATTGGAAATTAATACGGAATTGTTTAGTTTTGTAAACAAAAAAAATGATTGATAGAATTAAGAAATTATTGGAAAAAGATCAACTTAGTCCATCACAATTTGCTGATGAAATCAATATTCAACGCTCATCATTGTCACATGTACTATCGGGAAGGAATAAACCAAGTCTTGATTTCGTAATGAAAATTAAACAAAGATTTCCTGAAATAAATTTGGATTGGCTAATTTTTGGAGATGGAGATATGCTGATTAAAAAAATTGAGAGTAGCTCAAAAATTAATAAAGAATCCCCAATTCATGATTCAAAAACCAGCAATCAACAAATTTTGAATTTTGAATCACAACCCAAACAATCCGATAATCTTGCGGATATAGGTATGAAGCAAAGCCCCAAAGAAAATCTCGAATCAAGCAAAAATGATGGGGAATCAACAAAAGTTATTATTCTTTATGGTAATGGCACTTTTGAAGAATTCACTAAAAATTAGAAAAAAAAGCCACTAAGTATAATACAAAGTAGCTTAATTATGTGTGTTGCTTAACAAATAGACAATTACTCGTCAGGTAATCTTATTACTCCTAATATTAGAATCTCTCAAATTCAGAAAAGAAAAAATCACCTTCAATATCTGCATTTTCATCGCTATCAGAACCATGTACAGCATTTTTTTCCATTGAAGTAGCATATAAGGCTCTTATTGTTCCCGGTTTAGCGTCTTTCGGATTAGTTGATCCTATGTAATTACGATAAGCTGCTACAGCATCTTCTTTTTCAAGTATTGCAGCAATTATTGGACCAGAGGTCATGAAGTTAACCAAATCGTTATAAAATGATCTTTCACTATGAACAGCATAAAATTTCATGGCTTGTTCTTTAGTTAACTTAGTTAGTTTTAGGGCTTTAATATTAAAACCTCCAGAGATAATCATATCAATAATTTTGCCCATATTTCCATCGGCCACGGCCTGGGGCTTTATCATTGTAAAAGTTCGGTTACTTGCCATATCAATTAGTTTATATTTCGGACAAAAATATAAATAATAGCTGTATTTACAACTCCAAATTTACATATCGAAATCATTAGATGAAATCCTGTGGTGTCAAGACATATAATAAGGACTTGGTTTTATGACTAAATCGGACTAAATATCCAAAGTTATCAACACTACTTAATATACTTTACCATTTTAATAACTTTGCAAATCCACTTGTGTATTTCGTAAGTATCATATATACAGTTATATAATCTTATTTTATAGAAATATGCTGAGGTGCAACATTAATTAGCAGTTCTATTATTAAGGATAGCATTTATTCACATTTATCTGAAAAACTGAACTCTGGTATAGTAACTTTTTAACTTTCAATACAATAAATATGTTCCTGATTTTTGATACTGAAACAACCGGATTACCTCAACGTTGGGATGCTCCTTTGGATGATTTTGATAACTGGCCAAGGTTGATTCAGCTTGCGTGGCAAATCCATGATGACTTTGGGAATCTGACTGAAGTTAAAAGTTTCCTCATAAAGCCCGATGGATTTATAATACCAAGAGGTTCTGAGAAAGTTCATGGTATTTCCACTGAAAGAGCAACAAAAGAAGGTCATCCAATTAATTTTGTCCTTGATGAGTTTATTAAGGCTCTTGAGAAATCACAAACAATTATAGGTCATAATATTGAATTCGATAATAGTATTGTGGGTTCTGAGATATTAAGGAGGGGTGAGTTAAACCCATTACCCGATAAGAATGCCGTTGACACAAAAATAGTTAGTACTAATTATTGTGCCTTACCCGGTGGTCGTGGAGGTAATTATAAATGGCCTACCCTCCAAGAGCTTTATTTTAAGCTTTTTAATGAGAGTTTTGACGCTGCACATAACGCTTCCGCAGATGTTCAGGCAACTGCAAGATGTTTCTTTGAGTTAATCAGACTTAGATTAATAAATGCTGTAGAATTGGATATTAATCCAGCTTTAATTGAGAAATTTATAGCAAATAATCCTGAAGTAATAAAAGCTGTAGGAATTGAAGTAAAACCATTTCATGAAAATGAAATTATAGATGCTGAGCTAGTTTTAGAGGAAGATATATCTGACCAGATTTCTCCAGTTATAGAGAAGAGCATATTTACTCATTTACATGTTCATACTCAGTTTTCGGTGCTCGATGGGCTCTCAAATATCGATCTCATGCTTGATAAGGCCAAATTGGATGGTATGCAAGCAGTTGCAATAACCGATCATGGGTATATGTATGGGGTTAAGAAATTTCACGATGCAGCTTTACGTAAGGGAATAAAGCCAATATTAGGTTGTGAAGTTTATGTGGCACGGCGAGGTATGTCTATAAAGGAAGGAAAGATTGATGGATCGGGATGGCATTTAGTACTACTAGCTAAAAATTTACTTGGATATCATAATTTAATTAAGTTGGTGTCAATAGCCTCAATTGATGGCTTTTACTATAAACCTCGCGTTGATAAAGAACTACTAAAAGAGTATTCTGAGGGAATAATTGCTCTGTCAGCATGTTTGGGGGGTGAAGTTGCTCAGAAAATTATTAATGAAGGTGAAGATAAAGCCGAACAAGCCATTCTTGAATATAAAGAAATTTATGGTGATGATTTTTACCTTGAGCTACAGCGTCACCCTACGGGGGATCCCGAAATGGATAAGAAAGTGTTTGATGATCAGGAATATGTAAATAAGGCTTTATTATCATTTAGTGACAAACATGGTGTGAAAACAGTTGTAACAAACGATTCACATTTTATTAATGCAGAAGATGCGGGTGCCCATGATCGCTTAATTTGCATAGGAACAGCAAAGGATTTAGACGATCCAAATCGTATGAGATATACGCAGCAAGAATGGTTTAAAACTCAGGATGAGATGAAAAAACTATTTGCTGATGTACCTCTTTCAATAAAGAACACCAAGGAGGTAGCCGATAAAGTTGAGGTATACGAGCTTAACAAAGAGCCTATTATGCCTGAGTTTATTATCCCTGAAGATTTTTCAGATGCGGATGACTACTTAAAACATATTACATATTTAGGTGCTGAAAAACGATATCCTGAGATTACTGATGAAATTCGCGATAGAATAGATTTTGAGCTTGAAACCATAAAAAAAATGGGATTTCCAGATTACTTCTTGATAGTTTGGGATTTTCTTGCGGCCGCGAGAAATATGGGAGTAATTATTGGTCCGGGTAGGGGCAGTGCTGCAGGATCCGTAGTTTCATATTGTTTACGAATTACAGATATTGAACCACTTAGGTATAATTTACTTTTTGAAAGATTTCTGAATCCTGATCGTATATCAATGCCTGATATCGATATTGATTTTGATGACGATGGAAGAGATAAGATACTTGCATGGGTTAAGGAAAAGTACGGTGATAAAAGGGTTGCTCATCTTATAACTTTTGGAACGATGGCTGCAAAAATGGCTATTCGCGATGTTGCAAGAGTACAGCGCTTGCATCTTAGTGAAGCCGATCGACTTGCTAAAATGGTACCGGAATCACCGGGTATCACTTTGAATAGAGCAATGAAAGAAAATCCTGAGTTGAAACACGAGCTCGAAAATGGAAAACCAGAAGTATCATCTGTACTTAAAAACGCACTTACTCTGGAAGGTTCAATAAGAAATACAGGCACTCATGCTTGTGGGATTATTATAAGTAAGAAAGATCTTCATAATTACATCCCTGTTACTTCTGTAAAAGACTCTGTATTAACTTATGCCACCCAAATTGATGGAAAGTATATTGAATCTGTTGGGCTTCTTAAAATGGACTTCTTAGGTCTTAAAACACTATCTATAATTAAGGACACAATCAACAATATAAAGAAATCGAAGGGTGAAATAATTGATATTGATAAAATTTCTTTTGAAGATAAACTTACATACGAATTATTTAGCCGTGGCGATACAGTGGCTTTATTTCAATTTGAGTCGGATGGAATGAGGAAGCACCTTAAAGATCTTAAACCATCGCGTTTTGAAGATCTTATTGCAATGGTTGCACTATATCGACCCGGCCCAATGGAATATATTCCTAATTTCATTAATCGTAAGCATGGCAGGGAGAACATTGAGTATGATTTACCTGAAATGGAAGAATACCTCGATGAAACTTACGGTATTACTGTTTATCAGGAACAGGTGATGCTTTTGTCTCGTAAGCTTGGTGGGTTTACACGCGGTCAATCTGATTCATTGCGTAAAGCAATGGGTAAGAAGAAGATATCAGAAATGGAGAAGCTGAAGGTGAAGTTTATCGAAGGATGCAAGGCAAATAACCTGGCTGTTGATAAAGTTGATAAAATTTGGAAGGATTGGGAAGCATTTGCACGGTATGCTTTTAATAAATCACACGCCACTTGTTATGCATACCTTGCATATCAAACCGCATATTTAAAAGCACATTACCCAGCTGAGTTTATGGCAGCAAACCTTGGGCGCAATCTACATGATATCAAAAAGATAACTCATCTACTTGCAGAAACTAAAAGGATGGGAATCGATGTATTACGTCCGGATATTAACGAAAGTTCAGCAAGCTTCACAGTAACCAAGGATGGTATAATTCGTTTTGGTTTAGCAGCAATTAAAGGTGTTGGAGAGGCAGCCGTAGATCAGATTATTATAGAGAGAGAAAAGAATAATTACTATGCTAATATTTTCAATCTAGCTAAGAGGGTAAGTTTGAAATCCGTAAATAAGAGGAGTTTTGAAGCATTGGCAAAGGCTGGTGCTTTTGATGGATTTCCAGATGCTCATAGGGCTCAATATTTTTATACTGAAGGTGATAATTCAGGAGTTTTTATTGAAAAAGTAATTCGACATGGATCGATGTATCAAGAGCAGCAACAATCACAGCAAGTATCGCTATTTGGTGATACTGAAATGTTTGAAGTTCATGATCCTCAAATTCCGGAGTGCGAGCACTGGACTTTGCCTGTACAATTACAATTTGAAAAAGAAGTTACAGGATTTTATATCTCAGGTCATCCACTGGACGATTTTTCTCAAACTATGGAAAGATACTGTAAAGCAAGTATTGATGAGGTTCGTAATAATCTTGAAAAGTTTAAAGATCAGCAAATTACCTTTGCCGGTATGATTACTGAGTCGTTGCAAAAGATGTCGAAAAATGGTGATCCATTCGGTACCTTTACAATAGAAGACTTCTCAGGAAATATTAATCTGGTATTATTTTCAGAAAGCTATTTGAAGAAAAAGCATATGCTTGATGTTGGTAATAATATCTTTATTACTGCCCGGATAGAGGAGAGACATTATCAACCAGGTAGTTTGCAAATTAAAATTCTGGATATTTATTTGCTTTCAGAAACGATGGATAAGCTGGCAAAATCTATCACACTTGATATCGTAGCTGCTGATATTAACGATAACATATCAGAAGAAATAATTGGTCTTACAAAAACATATGTGGGTACAACACCACTAAGATTAAGGTTAACAGATACAGATTTAAATATGAGCATAAACCTAAAATCGGGGAGTGCGAAAGTTGATGCCAGATTGTTTATTAAAGCTATTTCATCTGCCGATAAATTTAGGTTTTCGATTCAATGATTTTTATACGTAATAAATGTTGCAAATAAATAATTCTTAATTACTTTTGACAGCTAAAATAATAACTAATAAAATTATGGCATTAGAATTTACAGACGCTAATTTTGAAGATCTCGCGTTAAAAACGGATAAACCTGTTATTGTTGACTTTTGGGCAGTTTGGTGCGGCCCTTGTCGTATTGTTGGACCTGTAGTTGAAGAAATAGGTCGAGAGTTTGGTGATAGAGCTGTGGTTGGAAAACTTGACGTTGATCATAACCCCGAAACGGCTAAAAAATATGGAATTCGTAATATTCCAACCATTCTTTTCTTTAAAAATGGCGAAATTGTTGATAAGCAAGTTGGTTCTGTTCCAAAACAAGTTTTGGTAAATAAGCTTGAAGCAATAATGTAATGCTGGTTGAAAGTATCTAAGATAAAAGTTATAATTGGTTATTTATTTGCAAACAAAGTGCAAATAGTACATTTAGCATCTAACTTATAGCTTTCTACCTTAAATCTTTCATAAGTTATGTCATATTCAATCGACCAACATAGATTACAGCAAATGAGCTCTCTGGAGCTTCTTGCCAATCAGGTTGTTGAAGGGACTATTACAGGCTTACACAAAAGTCCTTTTCATGGATTTTCAGTAGAATTTGCCGAACATCGTCAGTATAATGCCGGTGAATCAACACGACATATCGATTGGAAACTTTTTGGACGAACCGACAAGATGTTTGTTAAGAGATATGAGGAGGAAACCAATCTAAGATGTAGGATAATTATTGATTGTTCATCATCCATGTACTTTCCAAAAATGGATGTTCCATCCATCGAAAATCCAAATAAAATAGTATTTTCTGTTTATGCAGCTGCAGCTCTTGTAAGCCTAATGAAAAAGCAACGCGACACAACCGGGTTGAGTTTATTTACCGATAAGGTTGAATTTCATTCGCACTCACGTTCAAGTTCAGTACATCAGAAATACTTATTTACGGAGCTTGAAAAAATACTTGATCAGAAAACTCATTCGAGCAATAACAAAACTGATATAACTGGTTCCCTACATCAGATTGTGGAAATGATTCACAAGCGCTCACTTGTAATTATTTTTAGTGATATGTTCGATGAAATGGAAAAATTGGATGAAATGTTCTCAGCACTGCAACATTTTAAACATTATAATCACGAAGTAATACTTTTTCATGTTGTTGACAAGAAAGTTGAGGAGGAGCTTGATATTGAAGATCGACCCTATAGATTTATTGATATGGAAAGTGGTGAACAACTTCGCTTAAATCCAATCGAAATACGCGAGAAGTATAAACAAGAAACTGCTAAGGTAAAGCATGAGTTGGAGTTGCGCTGTGCACGATATCGGATTGATTATGTTGAAGCCGACATCAATAAAGGATTTGAAGGAATAATATTACCTTATCTATTAAAAAGAAAGAGGTTACATTGATGTATCACTACTACTTTTGAGAAGTTTAAAATTTTGGAAAAGTAATAAAGGTTAACACTTACAATCTAATTTTAACCTCAACTTTAACCTCCGATTTGGAATTCCCATCTATAAGATCATTACCTGAACCAATAGTGTTTTGATTAAAGTACGTTGTTCTTGCAATACGTAACCACATTGAAATTTGAGGCATAATTCTCCACTTCAACATTAAATAAACTCTTTGTCCATTATTAAAGTATGAGGGTACGCTAAATGCATACAGAACATCATTTTCATATGTGTAAATGCGGCTGTTGTACCCATCTGTGGAAAATAGTGAGTATCTAAAAGTTGCCTCAAGAGGAAACATATCTGGGCGATAAAGAATATCCTGAAAAAGAAGATACCCATATTCATTACTTTCATAATCATTCTTATAAATAACAACATCCAGTCGGTTTTTTAAGATTATATGATTAGAGATATTATATGAAATAAAATATCTTAATTCATGACGTTCAATTTCACCAATAAGAGGCATGTAATTGTAATCAAGTTTGTAATTCTCCTGTTTGTTTTTAAAGCGGTATCTGAAATAAGAACTAAGTTCCTTTTTTGGATTTAAGTTAATCTGTACAAGATAATCTCTGCCAAGTGATGGGGAGGATATACGATATTTAAGCCATGGAAACGAATAATGATCAATATATCCCGAAATAGATATATACTTGTCAACTAAAGCTTTAAAGCCAAAATAGAATCCTTTTTCGTTAGAAATTGCACTACTTTCAGCAAAGGGATTGTTGTATAGATTTTGATAATCTCTACCATAATTGTGATATTGCAATGTTAGAAAAAAACGCTCATCCAAAAATGTATTTAGGCCTGCTATTCCTGCCATCCCTCCGTTTGATGAACCCGACATTTCACCGAAAAAATTAATATTTTTCATATTGAAAGCCAAATCACCACCAAAATTAGTTACTTCGGTTCCTTGAAAATTGAAATATTTATAAAGTTCATCAGAAGTAACAAGTGGTTTATTAAGTTTTGTATTATAAACAGTTAACCCACCTGAGAACATTCGATGTTGATATGAAGCATTTCCTCCCATTACAGTTACATCAATTGTATTTTTATCAAGTAACTCATTAATGGTTCTATGCATTCCGGTTTCAATAATGCTACTCACGCCATCTTGTTCACTATAAATTAAAGGAATAATATTACCATCAACATTGTTGGAAGAGTAGAATGGTGTTAAGGTTAATTTCTTCCAACGAACGGTTGTGGCTGCTCCTCGAAAAAATCTGTTTTCATTTGCAGATGTATTCGGCCTGATACCACGCCCGAATTTTTTAACACTAACTGCCTCAGCTGATTTCCCAAAGCTTAATCCGCTCCATAGGGTTAATCCTTGTCCAAACTCAAGATGGTAATCGCCAATTATAATTTTACTGAAGATGCTCAAATCCTCAGCATATCCATAAGCTGACAAAAAATCGTACCCAACTCCAACTTTATTCCCAATTAATGACTTCAAACTGTCGCTCAACTGTCCTTTAAACATAACTTCACCAGCGTCTTTATCCAATGTTACGCCGAAGCGAACCTTATTGCGATAGTTGAAAGAATATCTTAAATAATAGTGTTGTGGATTACCCAAATATACTGATCCCGGATGGTTGATAGCTGAGTCGGGTGGGAGGGAGAAACCTTTTTTTGTTTCAAGTAACTGGTCATATCTTAGTAGTAATTCATTTCTGCCATATTTAAATATTTGCTTTGGACTATATTTCTTTGACTCTGCCAAGGGCCCAATTATTATAAAAGGCTGTAATCGAAGAGCTGTTTCTTCATCAAAGCCACTTATCGAGGTTAGCTCATAAATGGAATATAATTGGCCAAATTGACTAATGTATAATGTGAGGTTATTTAACTGAATATCATTTATTAAGTATATATCTCTAAGAATATAAGTTTTAGATCCATTTATGTTAATTGGGTTTTTAGAGTAGTATAAATAGTCGTCAATAAGATCGGAATAATCAAGATTAATATCTGAAGATTGAGCGATGTTTTCTAGTTGATCGGTAATAAATTCAATATTTATGGATTGAAGTGAGTCGGGATTTTGGGCAGATAATTTTATGCATAATAACATAATGCTTAAAAGTAGTATGGAGATTATATAATTTCCAGCTATGTTACTATTGACAGCCATCTTTAAAACTTATATATTAAAGAAGCTTGTGGTGCGAATCCCAATGTTTCATGCATAATAGCACTAATATCAAATGTAAGGTGTTTTATGTAAAGCCCAATACCAAAACTAAATATCTCTTTTCGGGTTGAAAATCCTGTTCTAAAGTAGTACTTACTTTGTATATTATACTCTAATCCTCCACGAAATAATACTGGAGATATTGCCGAACATTTTTCGGCTTCCAGGGTTGCTAAAAAAACATCTGAAATATGCCACCTAAAACCAAATCGGAAAATTACAGGAATCTTTTCATTATCATAATCAGAAAGTTGAACCATTATTGGATTGTAAACCCATGCACCCAAAGTAATACTCTCACTAATGTCCGTTTGTATCCCTAATTCAAAAGTAACATTGTTCTTATTTCCATAGTTATTGCCTTGTACAACCATTAAGTAATCCAACTGCAACCCGATTCGGAAAAATTTCCCCAATGTTCGGGCATAGGCTAGTCCTATTTTCTGCTCATTATAAAGATTATAGCCAAAGTTGTTATAAGTTGCAGCAAACACTCCAAACCTGGTTGGAATAATTCCGGCGATGCTTTTAGTACTTAATTCATTAACCAAGAATCTGTTTTCGTAGTAGATACCAACTATAGGTTTGGTGAATAGTGCTATTCCGGCCTGATTATTCATTGCAGACCAAAAATCAGTAATTGCAACTGATGAGCGTCCCATTCCGGCTGAGCGTGAGCCTATTGGATATACATCGCCAGCAGCATGAATCATCAAAGGTGCTATTTGGAGTACAACTATAGTTGTTAAAATATTCCTAAATTTTTTCATCATCGGAATAAAGGGTTAATTTTGAAATTAGTGTTCAATTGGGTTAACCATATGATGCTATAAATGTAATAAAAATTCTTAATACTTGATACTATGAGTAGTAAAGTTCTTGAATTCTTAAGTGATCTTAAGGAAAACAATAATAGAGATTGGTTTAATGACCATAAAGAATATTATGATGAAGCACGAAATGAGTTCGTTCAACTTGTTGAATCATTGATACCAGCTTTGGCAGTAAACAACCCTTTAATGGCAAATTTAGAGATAAAGGATTCTATTTTTAGAATTTACCGGGATGTTCGATTTTCCAAAGATAAGAGTCCCTATAAAACCCAAATGGGGGCATATTTAGCACCAGGTGGTAGAAAATCAATTTATGCTGGTCACTATATCCACATTGAGCCTGATAATAGTTTTTTAGCTGGTGGTTCATACTGTCCGTCAGGTGATAAGCTAAAAAACATCAGATCCGAAATACTTTATAATACTGATGAATTTAAATCGATTATTAATACATCAGATTTTAAAAATCTTTTTGGAGATATATCAGGAAGTAAGCTGAAAAGACCACCTATTGGGTTTCCAAAAGATTTTGAAGATATTGAATTATTGAAGTTCAAGGATTATACAATATTTCATCCTGTCAAAAATGAAGCAATAGATAATCCTGATTTTTTGAAAAATGCTATTTCAATATTTGAAAAAATGAATCCTTTTAATGATTTTCTAAATAAAGCTATAGCTTCTTAGTTTATTAAATTCAACCCCCATTATAGAGAAACTGAATTTTAGGTTATTATCATTATGTTTCATATTACGTTTACCCTTCAAATAGATTTGGTTTTACTCATATTAGCTTTCTGATAATCAAATAACCAATTTCTAAAAATATCCCTTAATCAATTCATTCAAAGTATATTTGTTATAATTATTAATTATTGTGACTATTGATAATATTTTTTGTCATTGTAAGCAGAAGAAAACTTGTAAAGTGTATCCTGAAAAGAACAGGGAAATAATAGAAAAAAGCCGGGAAGGCAATTTGAGGGCGCAATATAGTCTGTATAATCTATACGTTAAAGCTATGCTAAACGTGAGTTATAGGATTATGGGAACCATCGAAGAAGCAGAAGATATGCTTCAAGAGGCGTTTACAGAAGCCTTCAATAAGCTTCATACTTTTAGGTATGACTCAGCCTTTGGAGCGTGGCTAAAAAGAATTGTTGTAAATAAATGTATAAATGAAATTAATAGAAAAAAGGCTGACTTAACGTATTTCGACGACATGGCACACTTTAATAACAATACACAAGAAGATGATAATCTAGCAGAACTAAGTGTAAATCAGATAAAAAAAGCCATGACTCATCTACCTGAAGGTAATAGAATAATATTTTCACTCTATCTACTCGAAGGTTATGATCATAGAGAAATAGCACAAATACTTAATACAAGTGAAAGCAATTCTAAAACTCAATATATGAGAGCAAGAAGAAAGATTAAGGAATTATTAAGCACTACTTATCATGACTAAAGACAAACTAGAAGAATACATTCGTAACAATAGGGATGAGTTTGATGAGATTGAACCATCTACTCACCTATGGAGCGGTATTGTACCAAGGAAACCCGTTGATCAGGAGGAGGTACAAGTTCACAAAACTAAAATAATTGGTATATCTCAACTCAAATGGATTACAAGGGTTGCTGCTGCAATTATCATATTTACTGGTAGTTACTACTTTCACGAATATAGAAGTAATCAGAAACAATTTGCGCAAAAGGCTATTGCCAACGAAAATAATTCAGAACTATATAATACTCTGATGGAAGCTGAATACTATTATACAGCACAAATAGGTTTGGAAAAAGAAAAGCTTTATAGCCTAACAGTTGGTAATACTATGGTTCGTGAAGAAATACAGGATGAATTAAAGGAGTTAGACAAAGAATTTAGGGAGTTAAAAGAAGATTTAAAAGATAATGCAGATAATGAAGATATCATAGCAGCTATGATTCAGAATTACCGTCTGAAACTTAGTATATTACAAGATATGATGCTCCAATTGCAACAAGGCAATAAAGTAAAAAATACTAGCAATGAAACAAAACTCATACAAATTTAGTTCGACACTACTGTTTTTACTGTTAATATCAGTATCAGTAGTTGGCCAGTCGTTTACTAAACAGAAAACGGTTGAACGATCATTCCCAATGGCAGATGATACCGAAATAGAAATATCTAATAAATATGGTGATATTACGATAGAAAATTGGGAAAAAGACTCAGTAAAGGTTGTAATTGATTACAAAGTAACTTCCACGAAAGAAACAAAACTGAATAAAACATTTGATGCCATTAACTTTGATTTTAAAGCCAACGAATATTATATTGTTATTGCCACTGAATTTGATGGTAGTGGATCGTTTTGGTCAGACGTATCTGAAATAGCAAGCAACTTATTTGCAGCGGGAAACAACACGTCAATTGATTATAAAGTGTTTGCTCCAACTGATAAGCGGATCAATATAAAGCTAAAATATGGAAATGTTTATATGACTAATCATACAGGCAGTTTGAAGCTTTCATTATCTAATGGCGATTTTAAGGCTCATAATTTGAGTGGCAAAACCGAACTGGACATTGTTTTTGGCGACGCTTCAATAAATAGTTTAAGTAATGGTGAAATAAAAATAAGTTATGGAACACTAAATCTTGAAAGTGCAGATAAGCTTTCAATTATCGGACAATCAACTGAATTTGAGATAGGGACTGTTGATGAATTGCTGATTGATAGTAAGCGTGATAAGTTTAATATTGAAGAAGTTAATACCCTATCCGGGCTTGCCTACTTTAGTCGTATTAACATTGATAAAGTCATTGAACATTTTGAACTATCAACAAAGTATGGTAGTTTAAAACTAAAGAGTATTAAGGCAGGGGTTGATGAAGTTAAATTAACATCCGTAAATACAACAGTAAATATTTATCTACATAAAAATAGCAACTATTTTATTAGCTTAACCAGCGATGATAAAGCAGATGTGACCTATTCGGCTGATATTGGAGATTTTAGTACTGAAGAACTTCCCGGTAAGGAAAAAATAATGAAAGCTGAATGTGTTATTGGTATCAAGAAAATTGCAATACCCATTATAATTGATATCAAAGCAGGATTTCTATCAATTAAATTAGGTGATTAGCAGGAAAAATGTGACCCTTAATGAATATCATTGTCTTTAGAATAAATTTAAAATAACTTAAAATGAAAACTAGATATAATGTAGGTATAGCCATCTTCCTTGTTTCAATAATGCTTTGGAATACAGGATGTCGAAAATTTCCATTTTTGGAAGGTAATGGCAGTGTAGTAACAGAAATACGCCAATCTGTATCCTTTAATAGAATTGATAACCAAGGAGAATTTAATGTATATTATATCCCTGATACTGTGTTTCGTGTAGAAATTGAGGCAGAATCAAACCTAATTCCTTACATTAGAACTACAGTTAATGGCAATACTTTAGAAATTGATTCACGCGAGAATCTGAATAGTAATTATGCTATGAAGGTGTTTGTTTATTCACCTGTACTTGTGGGAGTTGAGTTAAGTGGTTCGGGTTTGATAGTTGTTCAAAATGCCGCGTCAGGAACCTTTGATGTTGGGTTAAGTGGATCGGGTAATATATATGGTGATGTTAACACAGCGTATTTTAATTCAACACTTTCAGGGTCCGGCGAAATTGATTTTTCAATGATTTCTGATAATGTAAAAGCAATAATAAGTGGTTCGGGTAAGATTAAACTTGCGGGACAGTGTTATTATGGTGATTATAAAATTTCAGGATCTGGAAATATCGAATCATTCAATTTACATCTCACTGAATGTTACGCAAAAATTAGTGGATCGGGCAATATATACACAAGTGTTAATGATAAGCTTAATGTAATAATTTCTGGTAGTGGAAACCTATATTATATTGGTAACCCTGAGATTAATCAAAATATAACAGGTTCAGGTAGAATTATTAAGGAATAGAAATATGAAGAATATACTAACTTTAATACTAATTATTGCTTTCGGTTATTCGTTACAATCACAGGCGTTTGAAAGGCAATTGGGACTTAGGTTGGGAACGATGTCGGGAATAACCGGTAAGGTTATCAAAGACAGAAAAACTGCAATTGAAGGTACGTTGGGTTTTCGAAAAGGCGGCGTTCAATTATATACTCTCCTCGAGGCATATAAGATGCTTGATAAAAACACAAATCAAAATTGGTTTATGTATTTTGGAGGAGGTGCACATGTGGGATTCATAAACGGTTATAACAGAGTTCGTAGATGGTCAAATACCACAGGTTATTATTGGGATGAGGAGCGAGTATCAGGTCCGGTATTTGGATTGGATGCTGTTATGGGTGTTGAATATAATTTTCCCGTACTGCCAATTGTACTCTTTTTTGAAATCAAACCAATGGCAGAGCTACAATCATTTAACAGAGTAAGAATTAACTTTTGGGATACAGGAATAGGAATAGTATATCGATTTAATAATTAATTATATAATATGAAAACAATTAAAATTTTACCATTGGTAATGGCTCTTTTTCTTAGTGTTACAATGATAGCCCAGGAAGATAGCGGAGAAATGAAGACACTCTTTAAAAAATCTTCAGGAACAAAAATTAGTAATGGAGGCTATGGTTCATTCAGTGTTGGATATTCGCAAGTAGATGGTAAAGATGCCCTTCAGCTTGGTGGTAGAGTAGCCTGGATTGCAAATCATCGCTTTGCGCTTGGTTTAGCAGGTTATGGATTTTTTAATAGCATCCAGAAAAATTATAGTGATGTAGATGATCCCTCAAAATATTTTTTAACAGGTGGTTATGGTGGACTATTTTTTGAACCAATACTAATGCCAAATAAACCTGTGCATGTTTCATTCCCTGTAATAATAGGGGTTGGGGGAGTTACGGCAGTTGAATCTCAAAACTGGACAAGTAACTACAATAATAATCATCAGGTAAATTACTATGATGCTGATGCATACTTGGTTATTGAACCCGGGGTTGATATCGAGTTTAATATTGTTAAATTTTTTAGAGTTGCACTTGGTGCATCGTATAGATATACCAACGGGATAAACTTAAGATATAAATATCTTGATGATAATTACGATCAGCAAATTATACGTATTGACAAAAATGCTCTTAATTCATTCACTTTTAATATTGGCTTTAAGTTTGGTTGGTTCTAGTATTTAGATATCATAATAAATAATAAAGGAAGGCTTCTTGGGATTTTTGATCCTGTGAGGCCTTTTTTATCTATTACTGATTTTAAAAATAGGGGAGTCTTCAATTATCAAATTTTCAATAGCATTGTAGCCTATTAATAAAGTTGTTTGACCAGTTGAGTAGGGTGCTATTTCGTAACTATTATATAGGAAACCAATTCCATCATTAGTAACAAAGAAATTATGATTTGGTTCAATATTATCTACAAAGTATCCTGCTTCCGTTAATGCAATATTTGAAGGAATTTTTTTATCATGGTAAAGTTGTTTTGTAAGTATCTTACTGAGAGTGTCTTTAGTTCCAGCTTTAAATATATCTTCGTAGGTTAGTAGTTGCCCATTCCTTAAATTTACATTGTTGTAAGATATTTTTGTCATACCATGGGCTCCTCCAGTATAAGCATAAACAAGATATTCGATACATAATAAATAATCAGAATTATGAACTACCGACATATTTACAATCTTCTGCCAGTTAAATGATGCACCATTATTAGGTCGTCCGGCATTCTGATCCTTATAGTTAGTATAA
>CALDOI010000309.1 GCA_937912115.1 uncultured Bacteroidota bacterium
TTTATGATATGTGCAAAGCCGTTGACAAAAAAATGATCATCAGCGAAATAAAACTCATTGAAAAAACCAAAAAGGATATTAATTAAAATGGAATGCTGAATGGATTAAAAATCCATAGCCCATTACTTCCTGATTGCAAATCCGGAAGAGCTACGGTTCATTCGGATTTGCAATCCGAATGTTAAGTGCTTCAAGATTTGCAATCTTAAAATGATATAAAAAATAACGAATAAAATTCTAAGGTAATGAACTCTAAAACCATTAAAATACTAAGTACTAACATATCAGTAGAAAAAGGGACTGTGAAAAAACCTGTTGATGTAATCGAACTTTGTGGCATCGGAGTTGAAGGTGATGCTCATTCAGGCACCTGGCATCGCCAGGTAAGTATGTTGGGAATCGAAAGTTTTAATAAATTTTCAAAACAGGCCGGACGTGAAATTAAATATGGCGAGTTTGCTGAAAATATCACGACTGAAGGGCTTGAGATTTTTAAAACAGCTCCTTTGGATAGGTTTTCGAACAAGGATATTGAGTTGGAAGTAACTCAAATTGGGAAGGAATGTCATGGTGATTCGTGTGCCATTTTTCGTGAAGTGGGTAACTGTGTAATGCCAAAAGAAGGAATTTTTGTGAGGGTAATTCGTGGAGGACAACTTAAAAAAGGTGATGTATTGGAGTATCATCCTCATATTTTTAAAACATTAATTATAACATTAAGCGACAGGGCAAGTATAGGTGAATACGAAGATAGAAGTGGTCCAAAAGTTAAAGAAGCAATTACTACTTTTTTCGAGATGAATAATTTTCATTTTTCCATAAAAAACGTTATAATTCCTGATGATGCACAGAAATTGGAAAAACTCATCACTGATGCAGGTTTAGAGTATGACTTTATTTTTACTACCGGCGGTACCGGTATTGGCCCCAGAGATATTACTGTGGATGTAATTCAACCATTGCTTGATAAGGAGATTCCAGGTATAATGGATATGATAAGGATGAAATATGGCATGAAAAAACCCAACGCCCTTATTAGCAGAAGTATTGCAGGAGTGGTAGATGAAACTATGATTTTTACTCTTCCGGGTAGCGTTAGAGCAGTAAATGAGTATATGAGTGAAATAACCCAGGTACTACGCCATTTGGTGCTTATGTTGCATAGTATTGATGCACATTAGATTTTCATAATTATTGGAATTATACACTACGACAATCATTCATTAACTGTATAGATTGAAATTATTGTTGATTGATAATCCTGTTATCTTTTTGTATAATCTTAAATTTTACTCAGCTATGAAAAAAGAATATTTATTAGTTGAGGATTTCATATTTTTGCAATCATAATTTTCCTTAATAGAGATTGAAATGAAGCAACTAATCGAATGTGTTCCTAATTTTAGTGAAGGCCGTGATATGGCTATCATAAAACAGATAACCGACGAAATTGAAAAAGTAGAAGGAGTTAAACTTCTGGATGTTGACCCTGGAGCTGCAACAAATCGTACCGTGGTGACTATTGTAGGTGAGCCTGACCAAGTTCTTGAAGCTGCTTTTGCGGCTGTAAAAAAGGCTGCCGAGGTTATAGATATGCGTCATCAAAAAGGTGAGCATCCACGTTTCGGTGCAACCGATGTATGTCCTCTTATTCCCATTTCAAATATCACAATGGAAGAAACAGTTGTGTATGCACGAAAGTTGGCTGAACGTATTGGTAAAGAACTTGAAATACCAATTTATTGTTATGAGAATGCTGCTTTTACAGATGAAAGAAAAAATCTTGCAACATGTCGTTCGGGTGAATATGAAGGACTAAAAGCAAAACTTACTGATCCACACTGGAAGCCGGATTTTGGTCCCGCTGAATTTAATGAAAGAGTAGCAGGAAGTGGTGTTACAGCTGTTGGAGCCCGTGACTTTCTTGTGGCCTTTAATGTAAACTTAAATACTACTTCAACTCGTAGAGCTAATGCAATTGCATTCGATGTTCGTGAACGCGGAAGAACAAAACGAGAAGGTAATCCAGTTACAGGAAAAATAGTTAATGATGAGAACGGAAAACCAGTAATGATTCCGGGATCATTAAAATCTGTAAAGGCAATTGGCTGGTTTATTGAAGAGTATAATGTTGCTCAAATTTCAATGAATCTTACAAATATCAGTATTACACCGGTACATATTGCATATGATGAAGTTTGGAAAAAAGCTGATGCTCGAGGTGTTCGTGTTACGGGCTCAGAGTTGGTAGGGCTAATTCCTCTTGAAGCAATGCTCGAGGCTGGAAGATATTTTCTGCGTAAGCAGGAACGTTCAGTTGGGGTAGCCAATGATGAGTTAATTAGAATCGCCATTAAGTCGATGGGATTAGCTGAACTAAAACCATTTAAACCCAAAGAAAGAATTATTGAGTATATGCTCGAAAGCAACACTAGTAAACTTGTTGATATGACCCTAACCGGTTTTGCCAACGAAACTGCCTCCGAATCCCCTGCCCCCGGTGGTGGATCAATTGCTGCATATACTGGCGTATTAGGCGTCTCGCTGGGAACCATGGTTGCTAACCTAAGTGCTCATAAAAGAGGCTGGGACGATCGTTGGGAGGAATTTTCTGATTGGGCACAAAAAGGGCAAAAATATAAAGATGAGTTATTGCGATTAGTTGATGAAGATACAAATGCCTTCAATAAAATTATGGATGCTTACGGTCTCCCCAATAAATCTGATGATGAAAAAAGGATAAGAAAAGAGACCATTGAGAATGCTTCAAAATATGCAATGGAGATTCCATATAAAGTTATGGAAACTTCATACAATTCAATGGAAGTAATGAAGGCGATGGCTGAGGTTGGCAATCCAAACTCAGTATCAGATGCCGGTGTTGGGGCTCTATGTGCTCTTACTGCTGTTGAGGGAGCTTATCTAAACGTAAAGATAAATGCATCGGGTATTGAGGATAAAGTGTTCACTGATGAACTAGTGAAAAAGGGTGCTGATATCGCTTTAAAAGCTAAAGAATGTAGAGATACTATAATAAAAATTGTTGATCAGAAGATAACGGAATTATAGAATATCCTCTGTTTGTCACTCTGAGCACAGCGAAAAATCTATCTGATATTATGAGATTCTTCACCTTGTTCAGAATGACAAATATCACAATTTATTTATATGTATTAAAACCAAATGTTGATTCAGTAAAAAGTTAAACATATATGGACACTTTTACTACCATTTTACTATATTTTACATCGTTTTTTACGTTGATGAATCCCATGGGCATTATGCCGGTTTTCTTATCCAAGACTTCGGAGTTGTCAAAAAGGGAAAGAAGAAAAACAGCCATAAAAGCAACAGTTACTGCTACATTAGTGTTAGTGTTATTTGCATTCCTGGGTGAATATCTATTTAATTTTTTTGGAATTTCAGTTGCAGGCTTACAGGTTGTTGGGGGAGTACTTTTCTTCATAATGGGTTACGATATGCTAAATGCCAGACTTAGTCCAATGAAAATAACAGCCGAAGATGTGGATAAATATGTAGATGATATTTCAGTAACTCCTTTGGGAATTCCAATGATTGCAGGGCCTGGGGCTATTACAAATGCAATTGTACTAATGGGTGAAAGTAAAAGTAATACTGATTCTGCCTTGGTGATTTTCTCAATAGTATTAGTTTCATTAACTTTGATGATTGTATTATTCGGGGCAGTAGGAATTACAAAGTTTTTGGGCGATAAAGGAAACAAGATAATGATGAAGCTGATGGGACTTATTGTAATGGTTATTGCTGTGGAATTCTTTTTTGCGGGTATAACCCCTTATGTCCAGGCAATTATGAATAATTAAAAATATTCCTATTTAATATTGGATATTATATATAAAGTTGGTATTTTTGCCGTCCGAAATTTAAAGCGAATACAGAAATGGCTAAAAAGAGCAAAGACGCAAGGATACAGGTAATAATGGAATGTACTGAGCACAAGACCAGTGGAATGCCAGGAACATCCAGGTATATTACTACAAAAAATAAAAAGAATACTCCCGAAAGACTCGAGTTAAAGAAATATAACCCGATCTTGAAGAAAATGACTGTTCACAGAGAAATTAAATAATATAGATTATGGCTAAGAAAGTAGTTGCATCGTTACAATCCTCCGGAAAGGATTTTGCAAAGGTTATTAAAATGAGCAGATCAGCTAAATCTGGTGCTTATTCTTTTAAAGAAGAGATTATTCCTACAGATCGGGTTAAAGAATATTTTGAAAAAAAATAAAGTTTAGTTAAGATATAATTTTGATCTTACTGAAAAGGCTTTTTCCTGCTATGTGGGAAGAAGCTTTTTTTGTTGGTTCAAATTGAAGTCAAAAACACTAAGAATAGGAAGCATTAAATAGTTAATTTGTTACAATAATAAGGATGGGTTTATTTTCAATTTTTTCAAAAAAACAGCAAAAGGAAGACCTGAATAAGGGTTTGGAAAAAACACGGCAAAATGTGTTTAGCAAACTTTCGAAAGCTGTTATTGGTAAGTCGAAGGTTGATGATGAAGTATTGGATAACCTTGAAGAAGCCCTGGTAATGTCGGATGTTGGTGTTCCTACTACATTAAAAATTATCGAGCGAATTGAAAGTAGAGTCGCACGGGATAAGTACCTCGGCGTTGATGAGCTAAACAACATCCTCAAGGATGAAATTGAACAATTATTACAAGAAAATAATACAAGCGATGGCGAAGACTTTGATTTACCAGTAGGAAGCAAACCATATGTAATAATGGTTGTGGGTGTTAATGGGGTTGGTAAAACTACAACAATTGGCAAATTGGCTTACAATTTTAAAATGGCTGGAAAACAAGTAGTATTGGGCGCCGCTGATACATTTAGGGCTGCAGCTGTAAATCAGCTTACTATATGGGCCGAAAGAGTCGGAGTGCCAATCGTAAGTCAGGGTATGGGTGCCGATCCTGCATCAGTTGCCTATGATACATTAAAATCTGCAATTGTTTCAGATGCCGATGTAGTGATTATAGATACTGCCGGACGTTTACACAACAAGGTAAATCTTATGAATGAGCTTTCGAAGACAAGTCGTGTGATGAAAAAGTTATTACCTGATGCTCCTCATGAAATATTGTTGGTGCTTGATGCCTCAACCGGACAAAATGCCATAGAACAGGCTCGACAGTTTATAGCAGCCACTGAAGTTAATGCTATAGCACTTACCAAGCTTGACGGAACTGCAAAAGGTGGAGTAGTAATTGGCGTATCCGATCAATTTAAAATCCCTGTAAAATATATTGGCGTTGGTGAAAAAATGGAAGACCTCCAGATTTTTAATCGCAAAGCTTTTGTTGATAGTTTATTTGCGTAAAAATATTGGGGTCTCATATTCTTATTTTTACTGAGTTAGAGGAATTTATTAATTCCCATGTTTATTTACTTCAAATACGAAGAATATTTCAGAATATTTTGCAAAATATAACTAAGTCTTAAAGGATACCTAACTTTCCTTTTTTTAGATAGAACAAGAGATGAAGAAAAAGATAAATATAATTACACTTGGATGTTCAAAAAATTTAGTTGACTCAGAGGTACTAATGGGACAATTGAAAGGAAATTACTCAATTGCGCATGATTCAAATGAAGATGCTGATATTATAGTAATAAATACCTGTGGTTTTATTCATGATGCAAAGGAAGAATCAATAGATACAATACTTAGGGCGGTTCAGTCAAAAATTGATGGCAACACCAAAAAAGTAATTGTTACCGGATGTTTATCCGAGAGATATAAAAAAGATCTTTCCGCCGAAATAAAAGATGTTGATGGATTTTTTGGTGTAAACGAACTACCCGAAATACTCAATGCACTAGATACTGATTATAAAAAAGAACTAATCGGCGAGCGTTTATTAACAACTCCAAAACATTATGCATATCTTAAAATTTCAGAGGGCTGTAATAGAAACTGTTCATTCTGTGCCATTCCTCTAATCAGGGGGAAGCATAAATCGAAATCGAAAGAAGAAATCATTAAAGAGGTTAATTTTCTTGCCAAGCAAGGGGTAAAAGAAGTTATACTTATTGCTCAGGATTTAACATGGTATGGAATAGATATCTATAATAAGCGTGAATTACCCGACTTGCTTGAGAATATTTCTGAAGTAGAAGGTATTGAGTGGATAAGACTCCATTACACATATCCGGCAAACTTCCCAACGGGTTTGCTTAAAGTAATGCGTGAAAATCCAAAGGTATGTTCATATATGGATATGCCCTTACAGCATATTAGTAGCAGAATACTTCGTTCAATGAAAAGGGGTCTTGGAGGAGAAAAAACCGAAGCGTTAATTGAAAAAATCAAATTTGAAGTCCCAGATATTGCCATGCGAACTACCTTAATTGTTGGATATCCAGGTGAAACTGAGGAGGAGTTCGAAGACCTCATGAGTTTTGTTAAACGTACCAAATTTGAACGACTTGGAGTTTTTACATATTCGCCCGAAGAGGATACGGCTGCTTACAAACTTGAGGATGATGTTCCTGAAGATGTTAAAGAGGATAGACGCGATCGAATTATGATGTTGCAACAAGATATTTCATATGAGATAAATAGGCAACAGGTTGGTAAGGAAATGAGAGTGGTTATTGATAAAAAGGAAGGCGATATTTATATCGGACGAACCGAATATGATTCGCCAGATGTTGATAACGAAGTGATTATAAGTTCTGCCACCAAAGAACTTATGATTGGTGAGTTCTATAATGTTAGAATTATTGGCTTCGACTTTTTTGATTTAAATGCAGAAATTGCGTAGTTGATTACAACAATCATATATATAGTCTTTCATACGAAATCGGATAAGTATCCATTAATTTCGTTTTATAAGCTATGAAAGTGGGTATTAATTATACCGCCTGATTACTCCCTATTTTATAATACTTTTTGAATCAATTATTTAAAATATTTGGCACACGAATTGCCAAGTATATAGTACATACAATTAAACAAAAGAGATAATTGTAATTGAAAATTTGGTTTTGGTTGATTCAGGCCGGGGGAGTCCTTCTTTCCGGCCTGTTCTTTTTTATCCAATCAATAAATACAAGATCCATAATACTTTTATCCACCTCTCTAATTGTTGGTGATTTTGACATATTACGATACCTTTGCAATTATCAAATTTACATTTATGAAAAAAATATTTGCAACGACCTTACTTTGCCTGAGTATGATAATCATTACCGCGCAGGTATCATCTAATGAAAATGATTTAGTGCCCGATGGCCCTTTTTTTGAAAAACAAGGAAAAATGTCTGTTTCAGGATATTACTTGAATAATCAAAAAACCGGAAACTGGATAACCTATTTCGATTCTGGTCAGATACATATTGTTGAGAGTTATAAAAATGGGCAAAAAAATGGTCTTTATCTCAAAATTAGTAATAGAGGATATATTGAAGAACAATCCGAATACATAAATGATAGCCTGTCGGGGAAGAAAATAGATTTCAGTATTGGTGGAAAAACTAAGTTGGTAGAAAATTATAAAGGTGGGGTATTGGATGGATTAAGAACCGCTTATTATGATAGAGGAACAGTTCAGGAAGAAAGTAATTACACAAAGGGAATTAAAAATGGTGTTGCAAAATGGTTTAATACCGAAGCGAAGTTGATTGCAGAGTATAATTATAAAAATGGCGAATTTGAGGGATTGCAAAGGACATTTTATAGCAACGATTCCATACGAAGTGAACAGTTATATGAAAATGGAATTAGCATCGGTGAATACAAGGAGTACTTTGAAAATGGAAAAGTAAAAAAAGAAGGTGCCTACAAAAATGGTCTAAAATCAGGGAAATGGTTTGAATACAATGAAGATGGAAAGTTAATGGAAACAATCAAGTTCAAAAAAGGTGAGGCTTTAAAATAGTTGAGGTATTTAAATAACTGCTGACTTATTCAGTATTAGGCTCAAATCATTATAAATTAGTCACATATAATCAAAGGAGGCGATAATACGTTTCAAATTCAATATGAAAAAAATTCTAAATCCTTATCCTAAATACGAAGGTTACAACTGTTTTGGATGTTCTCCAAAAAATGATCATGGTCTTAAAATGGAATTCTTTGAGGATGGTGATTATATAATCTGTGACTGGGAGCCAGTTGAATTTTTACAAGGTTACCATAATGTATTACATGGTGGTATCCAGGCTACGTTAATGGATGAAATCGGTTCATGGTTTATTCAGATAAAGCTTAAAACTGCCGGGGTTACATCGAATATGAATGTTCGTTATTTGAATCCTGTTTCTATCGTGAAAGGCAATATTAAACTAAGAGCCTCTCTTCTACAAAAACGTAGAAATTTGATTGATGTTCTTGTGGAGCTATTCGATGCAAATGAAAAACTTTGCGCAAAGGGTGAGATAACATACTTTACTTTTTCACAGGATATTGCCAAAAAGGAACTTTATTATCCAAATTTTGAAGAATTTTTTGAGAAAGAAAAATAAACTAGTCCTCCAATGGTTCTTGATAATTTTTTAGAAAAGGGGTAATTTTATAGTCATATTCTGGATAATTAAAAAGTAGAGCGCGATCTTCAGTTTCGCTCAATGAATAACCCCATATTGTTGAATAATCTCTTGTATTTTCTCCCATGTTCTCCATCTGTTTTAAGTAAGCTGCAATTGATTTTGACTCAATAATAACCACCTTTTTCATTTTGTCGATAACAGGGCTGTGTGTTCGCTTATTATCATATTCAAACTCAAGGATTCGTCTACCATCATTTGTTATGCCAATTGTGCTATAGCTCATACTCTTGCCTATTCCGGGAAGATTGAGCATATTTCTGTCTGTTGGTAAAAATGGTTGTTCGTAGGTTTTTCTAAGATCAGTGATTTTTTTGTGAATATTTTCAATATCATTTTCTAGTTTACCTATTTCTTCTGATAGTGCAGGGTCTGGTTTTCCAATAATTTTTTCTTCGACTTTCTCCTGTGCCGACCTTTCACTGGTTGCAAAGTTGTGATAGTTTTCCATATATCCTTTAACGGAAAAGGTATAATATGAAATTACCCCAATATCATTTAATACTTTGCGGAGTTTATTAGTATGTCCTCTTCGCGATGCTGCAGTGGTAAAAACAGTTTGATTTGTAACAAGCCATCCGGCAGAAACTAGTCGTGCAACAGCTCTTTTCATATCAGGTGTTATTTCCATTGCCGATTGAACATGTATTTGAATTATAAATTG
>CALDOI010000310.1 GCA_937912115.1 uncultured Bacteroidota bacterium
AACTATCGATCAAGAAAAGCAAAAAGATCATAATTCACATCACCATTACTCGGTGCTTACACTAAAGGAGTTAAATGTTGAGTAACCAATCAGTCGATCATACTCAGGTACTCTTTCCCGATAATATACATAAACTGAATACTGATTTTTTGTCTCCCAATGATCACCTTCAATTACAGATACACTTCCTCTGGTTTCTCCCTTAGGAACAACTACATATAGATAGTTATAATAGCCTTGTTTTAAATAAAGCCTGCCTTTATACATATTATATCTCGAATCATACCGAAGCTTACTTAAGTCATCAAGTTGCCAACTATTAAGTGCTCCCAGTATATAAATATCTGCATCCTTAATACGAGGTTGGTTTAGCCAAAACTCAACCCATGCATATTCACCTTCTGTTCTGGTATCCTGATCGTTACGTGCCTTAATTAGTTTTCTGCCAGCTATATCTTCTATAACGCTATAAGGCTTATTGGCTCTTGGCTGATCAGTATGTAATATCACCACATATCCATCGGGGTCGCTTAAAATTTCTTTAATATACATCGACTGATAATTATAGCTTTTCATATCAAAATTGCGAAATTGATTTCCCCCTTCAAATACAATCCCTTCGCTATAATTAAAATTCAATTGATTCATCATAACCGATGTAGGCTTCAAATTCTCTTTAATATTATCCCATCTCCCATTTTGTTGTAAAGTTACTCTTATACGCTGCTCTGGCTCGGCACTAAACAAATCAGGAGTAATTAGGGTAAAATCAATTTGTTGTTTCTTTCTAACAAATTCAAGGTTTTTTGGATAATAGGGAATATCCACTTCAACTCGAACAAGAGGTTCAACCACAAAAAATCTTCTGGTAAAAATTACATCCTCATCATCTGATGAATTTAAGTATACCTTAAGTATATAGTTTCCTGATAGCTTAATTTGCATATCCCGTTCAGGAAAAACAAGATCGTAGTGGATATATGGAGGAATGGCATTTAATGAGAACTCATACTGGGTTATGTCTTCTTCAAAAAATCCATCCAGATAATCCATTTGATCCAAATCGGAAGTTTGCCAATCCTCAGTACAATGCACAAATGTATATTTAAACTGATATGATTCGGGGCTCATATCATCAAAAGATAAACGCAATTTATCCGTTGAATTTAACCTAATTACAGGTGCTAACAATTGATCAGAAGGAGGATATAGAAGGACTGTTTGAATATTTTGATCATAAACCAGATCTTTATTTTCAACAATGTTTGCTTTTGCAAATACAATGTTGATAGTAATCAATGTGCAAATTATTATGACTTTTCTAATCATTATTCAATTATTAATTAAGGTGAAGAAATCAAAACTTAAAAAATTTTGATTTTCAAATTTAACATTATATCTGATAAACAATCATTATAATTCTATAATAAAATTATGCAATAACCTGTATATAACGAACAATAAACAACCCTATTGTTGGAGTGAAAATGAATCAATCCTATTCATATTTATCTGTCATACTGACAGATATGCTATGTAACTTATTTAGAGACATTACAAATATGGATTTAAGTAACAATTATATAAAATGGCAAAAAAATTATTACGTAATTTGCACGCAGAATAACACATGAATCTATATACATATGTCAACTAATTTTATAATTAAAAAAGGTCTGGATATAAAGCTATTAGGAGAAGCTGAAAAGACTATCGTTGACTTAAATGCTGAAAAATTCGCCGTTAAACCACCTGATTTTATTGGTTGTTTCCCAAAAGTTATAGTGAAAGAAGGTGATGATGTTAAAGCTGGTACACCCTTATATTTTGATAAATATAGGGATAATATCATTTTTACATCTCCTGTTAGTGGTAAAGTTGAAGCAATTAAGCGTGGTCCAAAAAGACGCTTGCTAGAAATCATTATTGATTCCGATGGCAAAAACGAAGCGATAGATTTTGGTTCATCAAAAATTAACAGTTTAAAAAAGGATGAAATTGTTGAAAAAATGCTTAAGAGCGGTGTTTGGCCGGTATTAAGACAACGTCCTTATTCAGTAATTGCCAATCCCAACGAAACTCCAAAAGCAATTTTTGTTGCAGCATACGATACTTCACCACTTGCTCCTGATTTTGATTTAATAGTTCACGGACAGGGTGACGAGTTTCAAGCTGGTTTGGATGTATTAACAAAACTTACTGAGGGAATCGTACATTTAAATGTTGATGCAAACAGAACTACATCTAAGGTTTTCCTAAACTCAAAAAATGTTCAGATAAATACCTTCTCAGGGCCACATCCATCAGGCAATGTTAGTGTACACATTAGCAAAGTTGATCCCATAAATAAAGGTGATATCGTTTGGTATTTGTATCCTCAGGATGTTCTTACAATAGGCAAACTATTTTTAGAAGGAAAATATGATTCATCAAGAGTAATTGCACTAGCAGGATCGGAAGTTAAAAATCCAAAATACTTTAAAACCTTCGTTGGAGCCTCTATTACAAATATGGTAGCAGATAACACCAGCAAAGGAGATAATAGGTTTATCAGCGGTACCGTATTAACCGGGGAGAAAATAGAAAAAGATGGTTTTGTTGGTTTCTATGATTCAATAGTAACGGTTATTCCTGAAGGTAATCATCATGAGTTTTTTGGTTGGTTATTACCTGGTTTTGGCAAATTTAGCTTTTCAAAAACCTTCCCTGCATGGCTTACACCGAATAAAAAGTACAAGGTCGACACAAACCTTCATGGAGGAGTTAGAGCCTATGTTATGACTGGCAAATTTGAGAAAGTATTTCCATTTGATATTTATCCGTTACAACTTATAAAAGCTGTACTAGTTGAAGATATCGACCTTATGGAGAATCTGGGAATTTATGAAATAGATCATGAAGATTTTGCACTTTGTGAAGTAATTGACACATCAAAAACTGAGATCCAATCTATAATTAGAAAAGGTCTGGATATGATGCGTCAGGAAATGAGTTAATAAAGACTAATTTGAAGTATATCGCATGAAAGCGCTAAGAAAATTTATAGATAAACAAAAACCGCACTTTGAGAAGGGTGGCAAGTTTCAAAAGTTCCATTCAGCTTTTGATTCTGTTGAAACACTTTTTTACGTTCCGGACAAGGTTACTGCTGCCGGTGCTCACTTTAGAGATGCAGTTGACATGAAAAGAACTATGATAGTTGTTTTTATGGCATTAATACCAGCATTATTATTTGGAATGTGGAATATCGGATATCAACATTTTCTATCATTGGGTGAATCACCTGATTATTGGACAATGTTCTTTTACGGATTCCTAAAAATGCTTCCTATCATTGTTGTAACTTATGGTGTGGGACTTGGTTTGGAAATAGTATTTGCTCAAATTAGAAATCATGATGTAAACGAAGGTTTCTTTGTATCAGGATTACTTATTCCTATGATAGTACCACCTGAGACACCTTTATGGCAAGTTGCTGTAGCAGTTGCTTTTGCTGTTGTATTTGGTAAGGAAGTTTTTGGTGGATCAGGAATGAATATTGTAAATCCTGCACTTACAGCCCGAGCATTCCTATTCTTTGCATACCCAAGTGAAATGTCGGGCGACAAGGTTTGGATAAGTGAAATGGCCGATACATTCTCAGGAGCTACACCTTTAGGCGATGCACTTGTGGGTAATTTCGATAATATGCCTTCACAATGGAATATGTTCATTGGACTTTTGCCGGGTTCGGTTGGAGAAACATCAACCCTTATGATACTAATTGGTGCGCTGATTTTGCTTGCAACCGGTGTAGCCAATTGGAGAATCATGTTCAGCGTATTTGCCGGAGGATATATAATGGGCTTACTGTTCAATTTATGGGGAATTAACGATTATATGCTAATGGATCCATTAAATCACCTATTACTGGGAGGTTTTGCATTTGGCGCAGTATTTATGGCTACCGACCCTGTTACAGGAGCTCAAACCAATAAAGGAATGTATATTTATGGATTCCTTATTGGTGTAATTGCCATACTCATTAGAGTTTTCAATCCTGCCTATCCTGAAGGTGTTATGCTTTCAATACTTCTCATGAACGTTTTTGCTCCTTTGATCGATCATTATGTTATCGAATCGAATATCAAAAAGAGACTCAAACGTATGAAGGCCGTTTTAATTAAGAATCAATAAATATATAAACTATGTATACTAACGGTTATATATTCAGATACGCAGCCATAATGGTAATTATAGCTGCAGCATTGCTTTCCACCGCGGCAATGCTACTAAAACCATTTCAGGAACGGAATGTAGCTATCGATAAGATGGGTGGAATACTTGCATCAGCAAAAATTCCGGATGTTAATGCCACAAACGCTATCAAGCTTTTTAACGAATATGTTAAAGAAGAAATTGTAGTTAACCAGGATGGTGAAGTTGTGGAATCATATTTAGCTAAGGATGGTAAAATGCAAGAAGGAAAAGCTTTTTCTATCGATATGAAAAAGGAATTGTACAAGAAATCAAAAGGCGAACCCTATGAACTTCCTCTGTATGTTATTGATAAAGATGGAAAAACCATATACATCATACCTTTTAGAGGTGTTGGTTTATGGGGACCCATTTGGGGTAACATGGCCCTAAACGATGACCTTAATACTATTGTTGGTGTAACGTTCGGTCACAAAGGAGAAACACCTGGATTAGGAGCTGAGATTATTGCAGATTTCTTTACAAAACAATTTGTTGGCAAAAAAATATTTGATGACGATAATCAGTTCAAATCTATTACTGTTGTTAAGGGAGGAGTTCAAAAACTGCCCGAAAACCTAAGAATACATGGAGTAGATGCGATTTCAGGAGGTACAATTACCTGCAATGGAGTAAATGATATGCTGGAAGATGTTCTGAGAAGTTATTTGCCATATTTACAAAAAAACAGATAGAAGATGAGTGCAGAGATAAAAGAAAGAGAGCCACTGTTTTCGGCTAAAAATATGAAGTTGATTAAAAATCCAATCAACATCAGCAATCCTATTACTGTACAGGTATTGGGTATATGTTCAGCACTTGCTGTTACAGCGAAGTTAATGCCTGCGATTGTATTATCAATATCTGTAATTGTAGTAATGGCAGCTGCAAATGTTATTATTTCACTTTTAAGAGATGGTATACCTCCACGAATAAGGATTATTGTACAACTTGTTGTAATAGCATCTTTAGTAATACTGGTAGATCAGGTGCTTAAAGCATTTGTGTATGACGTAAGCAAACAACTTTCAGTATTTGTTGGATTGATTATTACAAACTGTATAATAATGGGTAGACTGGAAGCTTTTGCAATGAGTAATAAACCATGGCCGGCTTTTCTGGATGGAATAGGTAATGCGTTGGGATATGGTATTATTTTGGTTGTTATTGCCTTCTTTCGTGAATTACTTGGATCAGGAACAATATTTGATTTTCAGGTTATTCCGCAAGCATTTTACGAGTTTGGTTACCAAAATAATGGTTTGATGATATTACCTCCAATGGCACTTATTACTGTTGGTGTAATTATATGGGTGCAACGTTACTACACACGTGACTTAATCGAAAAGAATTAAAACTAACGACCATGCAAGAAATATTTAACATATTTATAAAATCCATTTTTATCGACAACATGGTATTTGCCTATTTTTTAGGCATGTGTTCATACCTTGCTGTAAGTAAAACTGTTAAAACATCTGTTGGACTAGGTCTGGCAGTTATATTCGTACTCGGTATCACAGTACCTGTTGATTATCTTCTAAACGAATTTGTTCTAAAAGCCGGAGCACTAGCATGGCTTGATCAAAGTTTCGCCGATGTAGACCTTAGCTTTTTAAGCTTTATACTTTTTATTGCGATTATTGCATCAATGGTTCAATTGGTTGAGATGATTGTTGAAAAATTTTCGCCAGCACTTTATGCATCACTTGGAATATTTTTACCACTTATTGCTGTAAACTGTGCAATATTGGGAGGTTCATTATTTATGCAGGAAAGAGAATACCAAAGTCTTGCACAAGCAACATCATTTGGTCTAGGCTCGGGTGTTGGTTGGTTTTTAGCAATTGTTGGTATTGCCGCAATTAGAGAAAAAATAAGATACTCACATGTGCCTCCTGCTTTACGCGGACTTGGGATTACATTTATTATCACAGGCTTGATGGGGATAGCATTCATGAGTTTCTTAGGAATTAAATTATAGTAAAAGAATTAAACTTTATATAAAATGACTTTACTGCAAGTTGGAATTGGTGTAGTTATTGGTGTTAGTATCGCCATATTTTTATTGGTAACACTACTGCTGGTATGGTTACTTCTATTCGCAAGGAAGAAGTTAATGCCACAAGGGAAAGTAACAATTACTATTAATGATGAAAAAGAACTGGAAACAGATCCCGGCTCAACGTTGTTATCTACCCTATCATCAGATAAAATATTTATTCCATCCGCCTGTGGTGGTGGTGGAACATGTGGCATGTGCCATGTTCAGGTAAATTCCGGAGGGGGTTCAATATTACCTACCGAAAAGGGATTTTTTACCCGTAAAGAGCAGATGAACAATTGGCGTCTTGGATGTCAGGTAAAGGTTCGTGAAGATATGAACATCACCGTAGCTCCTGAAATATTTGGAATCAAGAAATGGGAATGCGAAGTTGTTTCAAATCACAATGTTGCTTCATTTATTAAGGAGTTCGTAGTTAAATTGCCAGATGGTGAGACCCTTGATTTTAAATCAGGTGGATATATTCAAATAGATGTTCCGAAGGTTACTGTTGACTTTAAAGACATGGACATTGAAAAAGAGTATCACGATGAGTGGGATAAATTCAATATGTGGGATCTAAAGATGAAGAACCCTGAGGAAATTTATCGCGCATATTCAATGGCTAATCACCCTGCTGAAGGAAACATTGTAATGCTAAATATTCGTATTGCTACTCCACCTTGGGATAGGAAAAAAGGCGGATTCATGAATGTTAATCCAGGTATTTGTTCATCATACATTTTCGGTCTTAAACCCGGCGATAAAGTAACAATATCAGGACCTTACGGCGAATTCTTTATAAGAGATACTAAACGTGAGATGATGTTTATTGGCGGTGGTGCCGGAATGGCTCCAATGCGCTCACATATTTTTGATTTATTCGAAACAAAACATACCGACCGGAAAGCAACTTTCTGGTATGGAGGACGTTCAAAACGTGAGCTTTTCTATCAGGATCATTTTGAAAATATTGAAAAGAATAATCCTAATTTTAAATTCAATGTAGCTCTATCAGAGCCACTTAAAGAAGATAATTGGGATGGATATACCGGTTTTATTCATCAGGTAATTTATGATAATTACCTGAAAAATCATGAGGAGCCAGAAGATATAGAGTATTACCTATGTGGGCCTCCAATGATGAATGATGCCATACTTAAGATGCTCGACGAACTGGGCGTACCTGAAGAAATGATAATGTTCGATGACTTCGGAAGCTAGAACTTATAAAAGGTGATCAATTTTGTTCACCTTTTTTTATTTTCAGATAATTTTTATTGGTAATTATCGTTTTGATAATAAACCAAAACCTAAAAGATGAACGTTTTTACAACGAAAATTTCACTCCTGATTTTCATTCTGGTAATATTTTCCAATGTAAAACTATTATCGCAAGATATTATAGTATTAACGGATAATACTACTGTTGTTGCTAAAAATATTGTTGTAAGAGCCAATGATGTCGAATACCAAAACTTTAATGATTCAAGCAAAGTAATTATTCCAAGGAATAGTGTTCAATTAATCTCATACAACGATGGGTCACAAATAGAACTAAATTCAATACAAAAATCTTTTAATAGATTAGATTTGGGTAACAACCTGGTTAGTTTTCATTTTCTTGATTTTGTGATAAGTAACTTTACTTTATCATACGAAAGAATAATTTCAGATGGAAAATACGGAATTCAAATTCCTGTGTCGATTGGATATAAGGATAAACCATCAACAATTTACTTTCCACTTCCAATGGAACCTGATTATACAAACAAGCTTGTTAGCAAATTCTATACAGGCATCAATTTCAATATATATCCAACTGGTCAGGCAAGATTCAAATATTATTTGGGTCCGGGACTACGATTTGGTAATGGTTTATTTTTTGAAAACGCAAATAATTACAGTTCTAATTCTCAACAATCAATAAAAACAGGCTATTTTAAGTTTCTATTAAATAATGGCGTTGTATATACTCCAGTTAACTCACTAAGCATTAGTATCATTGGCTCGATAGGAATACAATACATGTTTGATAAACAAATAAACAAAGCGCAAACATCAGGTGCATTATCAATAAATTTATCTTTACGGTTTTAAAAATACAATATTTTTGCCTTTCAATATAGTTCTTAATAGCATAGCATGGAAAGCATTCTCTTACATTTAATTTGGTGAATCCAAAAATTATTACTTTTATGGTAGGGTAAAATGCTTACAGTTCGGTATGATAATAAAACAAAAACCTAAAAAAAATATCATGAAAAATACGCTTCTAATCTCAATAGCTTTACTTTTTGGAATAATATCAGTTAATGCTCAGGATTACATTTATAAGAAAAACGATGGTGGCAGAATTGAAGCAACCAATGTTAAAGTATTGCTCGACCAAACCACATATAGTTTATACGGTAATGAATCGGGCGAAGTTTATACAATTAGTAATGATGATATAAGCATGATTACTTTTGAAAACGGAAGTGTCCAATTCTTTGAAAGAGAATCAAAAGCTAAACAGAGACATAGCTTCAAAAAAAACCTGATTAATTATCACCTCTTTGATTTGATCGTAAACAATTTTAAAATTTCATATGAGAGGATTCTTTCAAATGGCAAATTGGGAATCCAAATTCCCGTTGCAATTGGGTATGGTGATAAGGACAATATATCAGGTTTTGATGATGTTCATAATACATTTTATACCGGGATATCATTAAATTTTTACCCAACCGGGCAAGGCAAAGTACGATACTTTATGGGCCCCGGAATACAAGTTGGAACAGGTTATTTTGATGATGGATATTATCATGAGTACTCAAGTCAATATATTAATGAAAATATAGACACTTTTGTATTTAGATTTTTAGTTAATAATGGTATCATTTTTACTCCCATTGATGCTCTAAGTATTTCTTTAGTGGGATCACTTGGAATAAGATATACTGACAAAACAGATCATTACGATGATGAAAACATAAAAAC
>CALDOI010000311.1 GCA_937912115.1 uncultured Bacteroidota bacterium
TCCTGCCGGGTTCACACATTGAATATATTAAGCCTTTCCTGAAAATGGATGGGCTTTTTTATTTTATGGAAGTTATAGGATATACTTTTCTTCGATATTAAATTTATATATTTGACCCCTATTTAAATCAATACTATTAATATGAAATTATTACAAGGAAAAACTGCTTTAATTACTGGTGCCGCTAGAGGTATAGGAAAATCAATTGCAATGAAATTTGCCAGCGAAGGTGCAAATGTTGCTTTTTCCGACTTAAACTATGATGAGAATATGGAAGCTACAGAAGCTGAGTTAATTGCTCTTGGTGTTAAAGCTAAAGGATATGCATCTAATGCTGCTTCGTATGATGATAGTGAAAAACTAATTAATCTTGTTGTTGAGGATTTTGGTAGAATTGATATCCTTGTAAACAATGCAGGTATTACTCGCGATAATTTATTGATGAGAATGCAGGAAAAAGATTGGGATGCTGTATTAACAGTAAATCTTAAATCAGCTTTTAACTTAACCAAAGCCGTACAACGAATTATGATGAAGCAACGTGTTGGTTCAATTATTAACATGAGTTCTGTAGTTGGGGTTAGTGGAAATGCTGGTCAGTCAAATTATTCTGCGTCAAAAGCAGGTATGATAGGGTTCACAAAATCCATTGCTCAGGAATTAGGTTCACGAAATATCCGATGTAACGCAATTGCACCAGGTTTTATAGAAACAGATATGACTCATAAACTTAGCGATGAAGTTCGTGAAGCATGGATTAAAAATATCCCCTTACGTCGATCAGGTAAACCTGAAGATGTGGCCGATGTTGCTACATTCCTGGCTTCCGATTTGTCATCCTATGTATCCGGGCAGGTGATAAATGTATGTGGAGGAATGGATACTTAATAGTGAATCGTGATTAGTAGATGGGTATATTATTTGTTTTCCAATGATTATTTAACTCATCTCTTATCTAAGTACAAACAACCATTTACATAAATAACCGCAAGTGATTACTGAAATTTTCATTTCTTATTCCTGGTGGACTATACTATTAGTCATTATTACCGGGCTACTATATGCAAGCCTGCTATACCTAAAAAATCCACAAAATAAACTGAATAGTTTAGTATCTGTAGTTTTATTTATTTTCAGGTTTTTAACTGTTTCATTTTTAGCTTTTTTACTTCTTGCGCCATACGTAAAGACTAAAAAGAAGCATATTGAAAAACCAATTATTATCATGGCCCACGATAATTCGTCCTCTGTAATAATTGGCAACGACTCTGTAAATCATTTATCATCATTTCATGAATCGATCAATAAACTTGGTGCCGAATTGGCTGAACATTATGATGTAGATAGTTATTTGTTCGGTAGTAAAATAGTAGAAGGAAATGATGTTAATTATGAAGATGAACTATCAAATTACTCTGATTTTTTTAGTCATTTGAATCAGAACTACAGTAGTTTAAATGTGGGCGCAATGGTTTTAATTGGAGATGGAATAGTTAACAATGGTATTGATCCTGTGTATGCCGCAACAGATATTAATTATCCTATCTATACAATAGCCCTAGGCGATACAATACAATCAAGGGAATTAAAGATTGACGATATCAGGCACAACTCGATTGTTTATTCTGGTGATATTTTTCCAGTCGAAATAAGTATCTCTGCCAATATGTTTGATGGTAGCAAAACTAAGATTAGCCTCTTTGAGAATCGTAATCTTATACAAGATGAACAAATTGTAATTACTGGAAATAACTACAGAAAAACGGTAACCTTTAATGTACCAGCATCAAATTCAGGCAAGCGAAGGTTTAAAGTTGTGATTGATAATATAGAAGGTGAATCGGTTTTGGAAAATAATAGCAGAAATATTTTTATTGATGTTGTAGATAGTCGAAAAAAAATCCTAATACTGGCTGGAGCACCTCATCCTGATATTGGCGCAATTAAACAAAGTCTTAGTTTAAACCCAAATTTGGAAGTCGAAACAGAATATATAAGTGGTTTTAATAAAGAACTTACCAATTATGATTTGATAGTTCTTTATCAACTTCCATCAAAAAATAATTCAGCGCCTAAGGTTCTCAAAGTTATTGTACAAAATGAAATGCCGGTACTTTTTGTTTTGGGTAATCAAAGTAGATTATCAGTATTTAATAATTATTTTGAGGGGATGAATATTATTTCAGCCTCAGAATCAATGACGAGTGCACAGTTTGAGGCAAATAAACAATTCACATTATTTTCATTTAACCATGAATTGGAAAATCAGTTGGCATCATTTCCTCCATTGTCAGTTCCCCTAGGCAATTATCAGATTGCTAATGGGTCGGAAGTACTAGGTTGGCAGCGAGTTATGGGTTTAGTTACTAATTTTCCATTGATTGCATTTTATGATAATATTGGCATTAGGAATGCTGTAATTGTTGGCGAAGGGATATGGCAATGGCGAATTCAAAATAATGTGCAATATAATAGTTCTGATGGTGTTGATGCCGTCTTAAACAAGTCAGTTATGTATTTAATGGCTGATATAGATAAAAGGAAATTTAAGGTAATTTCTAAAGGTGATTATGAAAATCGTAACGATGTAACCTTAATCGCAGAATTGTATAATCAATCTCTGGAGCTTGATAACTCAGCTGAAGTAATGCTTTATTTATCAAATGAAAACAAAGAACAATTCAACTATGTTTTTTCACCCTTCGATAATTATTATACCCTAAACTTGAATAAATTACCCGTTGGAATTTATAGCTATAAAGCCACAACTAAGCTGGGGAATAATACTTACAGTGATGCCGGGGAATTTATCGTTCAGCACATCGATAATGAAAGTTTAAATCTTAATGCTGATCATAGAATGTTAAACAGATTAGCTGTCAATCATGGTGGTAATATGTACTTTCCTAATCAGGTAGATGAGCTGCGTTTGAAAATATTTGAACTCGATAACCTTAAATCTAAAATTCATTATCAGGATAAGTTCATTGGGCTTAACTCTTTGGTTTATATACTGATAACTTTATTGGCTTTACTTTCAATTGAATGGTTTCTAAGGAAATACTTCGGTAATTATTAGTGAGTTAAATTTAATTTTCAAACATGATTCAAACACTTTTCTGGATAATAATAGGCATAATAATTTTTGATTATTTGTTAGAAAAAACCCTCGATTACCTCAATTACAGGAATATGCAGGAAACAATTCCGCCGAAATTGAAGGGTATATATGATGAGGAAAAATATCGAAAATCACAAAAATACGAAAAGGTAAATGTTGGCTTTTCGATGATTACCAGCACATTTTCATTTGTACTGATTTTAGCTATTCTATTTAACAATGGGTTTGCTCTTTTGGATGCTGGAGTATCTAACATTACTCAAAATGAATATATTAGGGCACTTCTGTTTTTTGGAATATTAGGAGTTGGGATGGATTTTATATCGCTCCCATTTCAAATTTATGGAACGTTTGTAATTGAAGAAAAGTTTGGTTTTAACAAAACAACACCCATTACTTTCATTGTCGATAAATTGAAATCGTGGTTATTGGGAGCCATACTTGGTGGTGGAATATTACTCTTTATTATGTGGGCATGGAATGAAACCGGAAATTGGTTTTGGCTCATCGTAATGGGAGGTTTAAGCATTTTCATGATATTCATGACAATGTTCTATTCACGTGTAATTGTGCCATTGTTTAATAAGCAAACACCGTTGGAAGAAGGTACCTTAAGAACTGCGTTAAATAGTTTTTCTGAAAAAGCTGGTTTTAAGATCGATAATATTTTTGTTATAGATGGATCAAAGCGGAGTACTAAAGCTAATGCATATTTCAGTGGGCTTGGACCAAAAAAACGAATTGTTCTTTATGATACACTCATTTCTGATTTAAGTGAAGATGAAATTGTTGCCGTTCTTGCGCACGAAGTAGGTCATAATAAACTACATCATGTAATCATTGGGTTAGCTATGTCACTTATTCAGAGTGCTTTAATGATATGGATATTATCATTGGCCATTAGCCAACCTGAACTTTCACTAGCTCTTGGGGCTTCTAAACCAAGCTTTTATATGGGACTGGTTGCATTTGGTTTGTTATTTTCACCAATATCAATGATAACTGGAATATTTTCAAATATTATTTCAAGAAGACATGAATATCAGGCCGACCTGTTTGCTGCAAATTATGGTATGGGAGGATTTTTAATCTCAGGTTTAATAAAGCTATCGGTGGCAAATCTCAGTAATTTAACACCACATTGGCTATATGTTTTCTTCAATTATTCACATCCAACACTACTTCAACGTAAAGACGCAATTATGAGTGAAAATGTGAGCTGATTTATAAATGAGCCTTGATAATTTTCAAATAATCAATTAACCAATAAACCAAATTTTCTAAGAATTAGAACTTTTGAATTTAAATAAGGAGGGAATTGTTTTAAGAATAATAATCATATCTTGCATAGGACTAGATATCATTGCATATTTATTATCAAGACGAATTCGATTTTCAGCTTTTAGTGCTTTGCTATTGTCAACTTGCCAAAGACCAGTAATTCCGGCAGGTGCTAAAAATCTATACGACCATTCGTCGGTTGTTAATTTTTCGGCTTCATAAAGTGGAATGGGCCGATTACCAACTATCGACATATCTCCCTTTAATACATTTATAAACTGAGGAAATTCATCAAGGTGTGTACTGCGTAATATTCGACCAAAAGGAGTTATTCTGGGATCATCTTTAACCTTAAAGAAGGTTGATTCCAAAAGCCTTAACCTCTTCTTTCTTAAATACATATTTTCACAAATCTCTATCCCGTCAATAAATAATATTGGAGAACAGGGTTGTCCTTCTTTACAATCAGGACAATTCTCGATATTTGTAAATGTATGATTTTTTATTTTGTGAGATATCAGATATTCATTTAGTTCTGATAATTTAGAACGTTCTGCATCAGCACCTTTGTACATTGTACGAAACTTATAAAAGGTGAAAATATCATAACCGGTACCAACTCGCAATGATTTGTAAAAAACCGAACCTTTTGAAGTAAGTTTTACCCCTATAACTACTAATAGTATTATAGGTGAAAAAACGAGTAATGCTAATGCTGAAAAAACAACATCAAATATCCTCTTCCCCCTACCAATACGGTAATTATTAAACTGGTGATCTTTTTTTATTTTCATATTATGTCCCATATGTTATCATTCAAAAATGATACATTAGTGTTACATAAAAAAGTTATTCATGTTATAACCTTCTCGTGTAAGGTTTTCCTTGTTAGAATTAATAAAAGTAATTATTTCATCAATAGTCACGGAATATGTTACCCCGTAACTTATTAACTTAGTATTGTCAACAAAAATCTCCCCGGTGTATTTGGATAGTATTTTACTGTCTTGTTTATAATCTTCGTTGGGCACAAGTAAATTAGAGGCTTGAGCTGCAGAAGATGAGGCCATTCCAATTAATTCAAAATTTGGTACTCCGTCGCGTATTGCAAATACCGGACTCCCGCTAATCCCATGATTATATAAAGCATCAGTAACAAATACTCCTGTTTTTATTTTATCAGTTAAACTAACAATTGCCCGTGTAACCATTAAATTACCCAATGGAAATCCCATAATATAAACAATGCTACCCCACTGTAGTTCTTTAACTTTGCCTCTAGGATAGTTCAATGTTGCTATGTTATCATTATTGTCAACTATCCTCTTCGAAAGAATAGCTATATCCTTGACTTTATCTATGGCAGTAATTTCTAATGGTTCGCCCGTAATAAAACCACTAACATGATTTTGTTGCTTTATTTTTATTGATAAAGTTTGAATTTTACTATCTTCAGGATCGTAAAAAGAATATACGCTATCAGGAAAATCGACAACATGTGCACATGTTAACAAGCCAATCAAATTGTTTTTGTTGTAAATTATGGAAGCTGTTCCCGAAACAGATTCATGGTCTATTGTTAAGTTATCTGAATACAGTTTTAACAATGAATCATTAATATCATTTTTAATTATATTGCTATTGGATGGGAAATAGTATGTAGCGTAAAATGCCAATATATCAAGTTTTTTAACCGTCTTTGAAATATAACTTAACTCTTTCGAAACGCTTAATGAGGGGAACTCACTATCATATTTATTATCTGATATTAAGTTGGGTTGATTGCTGATATTTGATGTTTTGCACCCAAATAACATAATAAGAAACAGGCAATAAAAGGAAACATTTCTTATCAGCATGTTTTTATTTGCTTTTTTAACTGATTGATTGATAAATTATAATTAGTGCAATAATACACAAAACCATTCATTTTTTATATTTTTGTCAGTTATTTTGTAACGATAGTTATTTTAATTAATCGTTAGTTTTATATTATCTTATAACAGTTTATAATTATTACATATGAAAGTTGGAAAAAACAAAGTGGTTACTTTAACATACACGTTAAGGTTTGATGATAATAATGGCGAAATTATTCAACAAGTCAATGAAGATAGACCTTTTGTTCATTTATTTGGAAACGGAACTTTACTTCCTGTATTTGAGACGAATCTGGACGGTTTAGAGCCAGATACACAATTCGAGTTTGGTTTAGGACATAAGGAAGGATATGGAGAGTTTAATGAAGAAGCAATTATTGAATTGGAAAAAAGTATCTTCGAAAAGGATGGTAAAGTAGATGAAGAGCTTCTTAAGATTGGAAATATGATTACGATGCAGGATCAGGAAGGTCACCCTATCGACGGTAGAGTACTTGAAATTAAATCCGATAAAGTTGTGATGGATTTCAACCACCCTTTAGCTGGTAAAGATTTACATTTTTCTGGAAGAGTTATTGATGTTCGTGATGCTTCTGATGAAGAAAATTCACACGGACATGTTCACGGTGATGGAGGTCATCATCATTAATAGTTATTTGTTACCAGTGAATGGTGAATAGAAAAAAAAAGAGCCATCATTCACTATTCATCATTCACAAAATAAATCATGAGAAAGAATATTGTTGCCGGTAATTGGAAAATGAATAATACTTTTCAGGAAGCCGAAGAATTAATAAGTGTAATAGCTGACGAATTAGACGAAAAAGATCTTCAATGTGAAGTTATTGTATGTCCTCCTTCAATTTATCTGGAAATGGCATCAGATTATGGCGAAGAATCGATACTAAGTATTGCTGCACAAAACGTTAGCGGTTATAATAATGGAGCCTATACAGGTGAAGTTTCAGCGTCGATGTTGGAAGCAATGGGCATAAGCTACAGTATTGTTGGACATAGTGAACGCAGAAAATATTTTAATGAAACTGATGCCCAACTTGCCCAAAAGGTCGATCGCCTTCTGGATTATAATATGAAACCTATTTTCTGTATTGGTGAACTTCTTGAAGAAAGAGAAGCTGGTAATCATTTTAATATTGTGAAAAATCAATTGGAAAAAGGATTGTTTCACCTTAATAAAGATGAGTTTCTAAATGTAGTTGTTGCATATGAACCAGTTTGGGCCATCGGTACAGGAGTTGTAGCCACACCCGAACAAGCACAGGAAATGCATAGCTTTATCCGTGGTTTGATAACCAAAAAATATGGTGCAGATATTGCAGAAGATACGACCATATTATATGGTGGAAGTTGTAATGCAAAAAATGCATCCACACTTTTTGCCAATAAAGATGTTGATGGAGGACTCATTGGTGGAGCATCGTTGAATGCTGATGACTTTATAAAAATTATTGAAAGTTTTTAAAGTGTTGTCATGGTTGTCGGGTTATCTTGTCGGGTTTTAATTGCACTCATAAAACAACATGACACCAACGATAACAACGACAATGCTACAACAACAACCCAACAACAATGAATTACTACCAAATCACTGTACCTATTCCTGATACAGAAGAAGGAACTGAAATCCTAATTGCGCTACTTTCAGTAATTGGTTTCGATAGCTTCGAGGAGAAATCGGAGCAGCTAATCGCCTACATTCCTGAGGGAGATTTTAATAAGAAAGAGCTTGCAAAAATTGAATATATTCAGAAGGTTGATGAATCTGATCAGCTGGTGGTAGAGTTAATGCCGGATAAGAACTGGAATGAGGTTTGGGAAAGTAATTATCCGTCGGTAATAATTGCTGATCGTTGTTATGTTAGAGCCCCATTTCATCCAACAGATCCAAATATTGATTATGAAATATTAATTAAACCAAAGATGGCATTTGGAACTGCACACCACGAAACTACTGCAATGATGCTTGAACTGATTCTTGATAATGATTTTGAGGATAAAAAGGTTCTTGATATGGGCTGTGGTTCAGGAGTTCTTGCAATTCTGGCATCTATGAAAGGTGCAAGGTCCATAAACGCTATTGATATCGATAAGTGGTCGTACGAAAATACAACAGAAAATGCAGAAGTTAATGAGATAACTAACATCAAAGTGTTTGAAGGTGGTGCTGAATTGTTATCCGATTCTGATGATTATGAAATAATTCTGGCAAATATTAACAAAAATATCCTGTTAAGGGATATGAAATATTACTCTGATGCGTTATTGAAAAATGGGTATATATATTTCAGTGGTTTCTATGCGGATGATTTGGCTGATATTATTTCTGAAGCATATAAAGTTGGTTTGAAGTATATTAATAATCTTGAAAAAAATAACTGGGTTGCAACTAGGTTTATTAAGAACAGATAGTTATTTGTATTAATTGCTTACTTGTCCTCAATAATTAATTCAAAATCATAAAAACAAGAGTCATAGAATTATTATATGCATAGATTCGTTATATTTCTTTTCATCGCTATTATTTTAAACCTTACCAAAACCTATGCACAGGACGTTGATACACTTTCAACTAATTCTGAAGTATTTTTCCAACAAGTATCAGCAATACTGTTAAATACACCTTCCAGAACAAATCAAAAAAAATCAGAAATATTGCTTGAACGTTTTTATCAAAGATGGAGTATCGGCAGGTTTAATAAGGAAGAAAAAACTGAAGTAAGGAATTTTATCGAACAAATGCGCACAAAAAAAGTACGTACTTATCCATTTCTATACGATTATATCTATACAATAACACTTATTGCCGAATCGCAACAGTTACCAAAAAGTATAATATCGTGGCACGCTTATGCCACAATACTTTTAGATGATAAAAAAGCCACAGGGCTCAAACAGTTTTTTGATTTCTCAGTTGATTTATTTGAAAATGAAAGATTTCATAAGAAAAATTCACTTTCATGGTATCATCGTAATTCCCGATACAATTTTTTTCTTGATACTAATTTCCTTGTGATTTTTAATAAGGGCGATTTGATTGGCGCTACTAAAAAAGACAGTTCCATAATAGAAGATACTAAAGGGGTTTTCAATTATAATCTTCAAAGATGGGATGGGGAAACTGGTGTATTGAAATGGTCAAGGTTTGGTGAGGCCACAGGCAAAGAGCTTTATGTTGACATATTAGATGGATATACAATTGATGTGGAGCAACCTTCGTATACAATCGATTCAGTAACACTACATTATGATAGGTTTTTTGGTGCTCCGGTGCTAGGTAAACTTATCGAAAGAATTTCATCAAGTCCGCCAAATACAAAATCATCATTTCCTCGATTTGAAGCCTATTTTGATGAATTTGAATTATATAATATATACCCTGAAATTAGTTTTTTTGGTGGCGCAGAGCTTGAGGGGCTTGAATTGTATGGTACTGGAGGTATTAAGAGTAAAGCTATGGTGAAGCTTACAAAAAGTGATAGTCTTTATGCAATGGTACGAGCCGAAAAGTTCCGTTTGGAAGCGGATGGGTTTATTTCATCTGATGCTGAATTTGTATTTTATTTTGATACCGACTCATTATACCACCCATCTTTAAGAGTTAAGTATACAAACGAAAACCGTCAGTTTGTTTTATATACCGATTTTAATGGCTCAGCTGCTACTCCATTTTTCGATTCATATCATGAGTTAGATATCTATGTTGAAGCCCTATTTTGGAAAATGAATGAGCCTGACCTGATATTTAAGCGAATTAGAAACGTAAGGAATCGTAATCTTGCGCAATTTGTTTCCAGTAATTATTTTTCTCAACAGGATTTTTATCGGGTTCAGGGAATTGACGATATGAATCCGTTTTATGTAATTGATAATTACCTTACTAGTTACGGTGAAACAGAGGTTAAGCTACATGCTCTGGCATCATTTATGTCAAAACCGGTCGATCAGGTTTCGGCGTTGTTAATCGATTTGTCGAATAAAGGATTCCTGGTTTATAATTCCAGAACAGGTAGAGCAGTTGTAAAAGATAGATTTAAGTATTTTTTGGAAGCTAAAGGTGGGATTATTGATTATGATGTTATAAAGCTAACATCAAGTGTTGATGGAAAGCCAAATGCCTCCATTAATCTTAATAATTTGGAGCTTATTGTTAATGGTGTTCCTGAGGTTAGTATAAGTGATTCACAGGAAGTATATATTTATCCCTATGATAAAACAATTTCCTTTAAGAAAAATAGAAATTTCACATTCGATGGTCAAGTTCACATGGGGCTGCTTGATTTTTATTCACGAAACAGTACATTCATTTATGATAGCTTCATGCTTAAAATGAATTATGTAGATTCATTGGCATTCCAGGTTTACTACACCGACTCAATTCAAAAGGTTGACTCACTTGTTAAGGTTAAAAATGTTATTGAAGATATGGTAGGTATCATATATGTAGATATGCCTCATAACAAGTCAGGATTGAAAAAGTTTGAACAATACCCCATTTTTGTGAGTAACGATGTAAGCTATGTTTATTTTAATGAAAAGTCGATACAGGATAGTACATTGATCCCTGAGAATTTTTATTATTCCGTTGATCCTTTTGTATTTGATAGTATTTCAAGCTTTTCAACAGAGGGTTTGGCATTTGAGGGGAATCTAACTTCGGCAGGGATATTTCCGATGATTATCGAACCTCTGGTGGTTATGCCTGATTATTCGCTTGGTTTTAACCATAGTACTGGTAGCACAGGATATGAAATTTATGGTGGGTTGGGTAGTTTTAGTTCCTCTATATCATTGAGTAATAATGGCTTCAAAGGCAATGGTAATCTTGACTTTTTAACGTCGCGTTCATCATCCACCGATTTCACCTTTTATCCCGATTCTTTAACTGGGATTAGTAATGACTTTCGTGTAGAAAAAAGTCCTGATAAGTATGACTTTCCATCTGCCCAAGGTGATACTGTTAGCATACACTGGGCTATCGACACAAATATTATGACATTAAATAGCAGTTCGCCTTTTATTGTTTATGAAAACTCCTGGCTAGAAGGCACTTTGTCGTTAAACCCTAATTATATGCAAGGCGATGGATCATTCATTTTCGATCAGTCGGAAATAGTTTCAAATACAATCACATTTAAATATAGTGAGCTAACTGCCGATACAGCTGATTTCTTTTTAAAGAATAGTGAAAATGACTCATTAATATTAGATGTACGAGATTATTTTGCCAAGATTGATTTTGAACATCAATTAGGATGGTTTACTAATATTCATGATAATTCATTTATTGAATTCCCATTCAACCGATATATTTCAACTCTTGACGAAGTAGAATGGATTATGAATGAAGATAAACTACTGTTAAGCAGTAACCTTAAGGATGATTATGTGGGATTAGATACATTGAATATGCTCGAACTTATCGATTACAATCTAAGCGGTCCTGAGTTTATATCGATAGTTGACAAAAAAGATTCCCTAAGATTTTTTGCCGGTAATGCTACCTATAACTTGAATGATTATACGATTGATGTAGAGAAGGTTAAGCTAGTTAAGGTAGCCGACGCTGCGATTTTCCCTAGTAACGAAACAGTTAAAATTCTTAGAGGAGCAAAACTTCAAACTCTTGATAATGCACTTTTAATTGTAGATACAGTGGAGGCTTACCATAGTATTTATGATGCTGAAGTAAATATTTTTAATAAAAATCACTATACAGCAGTAGGTTGGATTGATTATTCAGACAGAAATAATATGAAACAACCAATATATTTGAGCAGCATATCCCCAAATACCGAAGGAGTAACAACAGGATTTGGTCAGATACATGAAGAGGAGATATTCTTCCTTAGCCCCGAATATTTCTTTAGGGGTGAGGTTAGTATGTTGGCTACAAGAAAGAAACTAAGATTTAATGGCGGATACAAATTAAATGAGAAATGTGTTGCCAATGTTGATAATTGGGTTGCCTTTAATCAAATACTGGATAGTAAGCATATTTATTTTGATGTTACAACCAACTCACACACTGCCGACGGTCGGCCCGCATATTTTGGACTTGCATACTCTGACCAATACCGAAGATACTATCCAATGATTCTTGAACCAGTCAAAAATGCCTCGGATATATTATTAGTTAATGCCACTGGCCAAATGATATTCGATACGGTTAATGGGGCGTTTTCTGTAGGAACTTCACAAAGGTTTTCTAGTAATAACTATCAAAATAATTTTGTTACACTTGATAATACAAGATGCGTACTTAAGGGAGATGGTAACTTCAATTTAGGATTGGATATTAATATGATGACTGTGAAATCATCGGGAACATTTGAGCACTTGATTATTAATGATTCAACATATATTAACACAGCATTATTACTTGATTTTTATTTTGATGAAAAAGCTTTGGATATGATAAGTGATAGTCTGAGGTTAACTAACAACGATGTAGGAAGTATGGCAGAAGGGTTATTTCCGATGTTTTTACGTAAAAACCTAACTTACGATATTGCCGAACGACATATTACAGATATTGCTTTATATGGTCAGATGAAAAAAATGCCTGAACAGCTAAGCCATAAAATTATTTTCAATGACCTAAGATTGTATTGGGATATATATACAAGGTCATTTATCTCAATAGGAAAAATAGGGATTGGATATCTTGGTGGAAATGTTGTTAATAAATATGTTGATGGTTGGGTGCAAATCGAAAAGGGGAATACTGGTAGTTCCATCTCAATATATCTTCAACCAACAGCGTCTACTTGGTATTATCTAAATTATAAGAATGGTATAATGCAAGTGCTATCATCTGATAATGCTTTCAACGAACGAATTGAAATAATCAAACCTGAAAAAAGAATTCTTAATCCCGAAAGCGATACAGATTATTACGAGTTCGTAACATCTACACGCAGAAAAAGCATCGATTTTGTTAGGAAAATGGAGAACATTGAACGTAAATAGGGTTATCTGTAAATAGAAATTTGTATAGAGTTAAATGTTATAAGATGTTGATTTTAAAATTAATAATTGTAATAGCTTGGCAATGAGTAATTGCAATTAACTTATAACAATTAACGTATAACGTATTGCGCTTTGTATAAATATTTTGTGCAAAACTGTTGTTCAATGATAGGTTGTCGATATTGATTTTTTTCATAATTTTACTGGCAAATACAAAATGCCTCAATGTTTCTTAATAGTTCATTTTGTAATTTTGATTTTAAATAAATTGAATATTTGATTCTAAGAATAATTAACATTTTCTACCGATGAAATTTATCATATCAAGTACAACACTACTACGAGGATTACAAAAAGTAAGTGGAGTTTTAGGTTCTAATAATACACTACCTATACTTGAAGACTTCTTATTTGAACTTAGTGAAGATAAGTTACTTATTACAGCTTCTGATTTAGAAACAACAATATCGGTTACCTTAACCACCGATATGGCTGATGGCCCTGGGGTTATTGCGATTCCTGCAAAAATGTTGTTGGATATTATGAAGACATTACCCGAATTACCAGTTACTATTTCTGTTACAAATACCAGTATTGAAATTTTTGCAGGTGAAGGAAAATATAAACTGATTGGGCATCAAAGTGATGAATTTCCTCAAGTTCCTGTTATGGAAAATACTTCTTCTCTCGAACTTAACGCAGCATTGCTTGTAAATGCATTTAATAAAACGCTATTTGCCACCGGTAATGATGAGCTTCGTCCGGTTATGTCGGGTGTATTATTCGAAATTGCTTCTGATAGTATAACATTTGTAGCTACTGATGCCCATAAACTAGTTAGGTATAGAAGAAATGACTTTAGTTCTGAGTCACCAATTTCAATAATACTTCCTAAAAAACCACTTAATCATCTTAAAAATGTAATGCCTGAAGATGAAGAGGTGATTGTAAAACTTGAAATCAACAATACAAATATTAAGCTGGAATTTGATGATATTGTTCTGATATGTAGATTAATAGATGGCAAATATCCAAACTATGAAGCTGTTATCCCAACACAAAATCCCTATAGTTTATCAATCGATCGAAAGAGCTTACTAAATGCAATTCGTCGTGTATCTATTTTTGGAAGTAAATCAACACATCAGGTAAGATTTAAAATATCAGGCAAGGAGTTATTACTAACCGCTGAAGATCTAGATTATTCAAGCGAGGCTAAGGAACGACTTACTTGTAGCTATGAAGGTGATGATATCGAAATTGGGTTCAACTCACGATTTATGCAGGAAATGCTTAATACTCTTGAACCTGAGCGTATAATTATTGAGTTGTCAGCGCCTAATCGGGCAGGGATTATTATTTCAGAACGCGAAAGTGACGATCCTGAAGATATCTTAATGCTAATAATGCCCGTAATGCTAACTCAATAGAAAATAATATCTATTCTATTTTCCTTAAAGGCAGTTTCCAAGGTTGTATTATTTACTAAATTCCTGTTATCATTATGTATGATTTTGATAAAATTATAGATAGGCATGCTACTGCAAATATTAAATATGATTTGCGCAGCAAATTCTTCGGGAAAGATGATGTTCTCCCAATGTGGGTTGCCGATATGGATTTTGAGACTCCTGATTTTATCAGAAATGCAGTAACGGAAAGAGCTAAGCATCCCATTTATGGATACTCATTTCGTGAAGATTCGTATTACAAGTCAATAATTAACTGGATACATCGTCGACATAATTGGGATATAGTAGCTGATTGGATTGTTTACAGCCCTGGAATAGTTCCAGCGCTAAATTTCTCTTCGCTGGCGTTTACAGTTCCCGGTGATACAATTATAGTGCAGCCTCCTGTATATTTCCCTTTCTTTACAGCAGTAACCGATCATGATAGGGTTGTGTTAAATAATAAGCTATTACTATCCAATGGAAAATACCACATTGATTTTGATGACTTTGAAGATAAGGCAAAGGAAGCATCTATGTTTTTTCTATCAAGTCCTCACAATCCTGTAGGAAGAGTTTGGACTAAAGATGAACTTGCGAAACTAGGGGAAATTTGTGTTCGAAATAATGTAATAATAATATCTGATGAAATTCACAACGATTTAATACTGCCTGGCTATAAACACATTCCCATGGCATCCATATCAGAAGATATTGCAGATATAACAATTACCTGTTTAGCACCCAGTAAAACATTTAATATTGCCGGACTGGCAACTTCGTCAGTAATAATTTCTAACGAAATTTTGCGCCGTAAGTTTGAAAAGGTCGTAAACAATCTTCACTTATCAATGGGGAATCTTTTTGGTGCGGTTGCATCTCAGGCCGGTTATACTTATGGTGATAGTTGGGTTGACTCACTAATGCAATATGTTAGTACGAATTTTAAAATTGTTGAAGATGCTCTGAATAATACAGATGGCGCGATAAAGGTAATACATGCAGAAGCTACATACATGGCTTGGCTAGATTTCCGTGGAACTGGTTTTGACGATGAAAAAATCAAAGAAATTCTAATTAATAAAGCGGGGTTAGGGTTAAGCGCAGGTCCTATATTTGGTGATGGAGGTGAAGGATTTCAGCGTATAAATCTGGCAGCACCTAGTTCTATTGTTATTGTAGCAATGGAAAAGCTTATACATGCGTTTAATTTTTAATCTGAAGAATTCCTCGATGCTTACCTCGGGGTTTCTATTTCACTCTCCTTGAAGAGAGTCCAAAACTTTCAGAAAAAGTTTTGGGTGAGGTGTAATAAAGAAATTTCGTTTTTTGTACCTTTAGGTCAAAATGAAACGAGCGAAATACCTCTATGGCTCTGCCTCGAGGATAGTTCGTTTCAAGAAATTTCTTTATTTTGCAGAGTTATTGTTTTTTTTGTAATTTGCTGTTTAATCATATTTTCAATTGCGACGACTCTTTTTAATATTCATTTTCATTATACTCATATCGCAGATAACCTATTCTCAAGGGTATAGGTATCAAAAAGGTGTGACAAAGTTATCAATTGGTATAGCTATTCCAGCATATGATTTTGGTCTTGGTAACGGAATAAACCTAAGTAGTAATGTTAAAGTGGGAACAAACATTGCAGCAGAAGCATCATATTTTTATAATTGGCACTATGGTGTTGGTTTTATGCTTAATTATAATGTCAATCCCATCGATGAATCAAGATTAGCTGATGCATATATGGAACTAAGTCCCGCTTTTACTTCGGTAAGTGCGAATGCTGAATCATTTAGGGACATTGCAGGGCTTGGCGGCTTTTTATTTGATCTCCCGGTTAATGATTATTTTTCACTAACATTTAAGATGATGGGTGGGTTACGTAATCTGTACAAACCAACTGCGCATATAAAAACAACAACTGCTTTTTCAACTGTCAACTACTATGAAACCCATAATAACCAAATGGTTGTGGCTTTTTTATTTTCCGGAGGAGCCAAAATGATTATAAACGAAAACTTCAATGTGCACTTTAACGCTTCTTATATGGGCTCAAATTTTGACTTCGAGTATAAACGAAATAGTAAAGTGATAAAGCAATCAGCACATGTTGGAGTATTAAATTTTACAGTTGCTGTTTCTTATTCGTTTTAGTAACTATCAATTTCCAATTTCATTTTTGAGTAGTGTTGAATTTTGAAACAGGTGCATATTTATGCAACACTTGATCCAATTAGTCTGATTATCAATACTATGATGGTAATTTGCTCAAGCTCTGTATAATTATTCAACACTTTCCGTTGTTAATAATCTAAACATAAAATTCATTAACTACCACAATAACAGCTCAATAAACTGCATTTTAATGTGTGGCATTGTTGTTGAATTGACCTCCTTCAGAATAAAAACAAATCACACGACAATGAAAAAATCAGTTTTATTTTTAGTAGCATTATTAATGATGGTGGGAACGGGAAAAACAATCATTAGCAATAACCCAAATAATCTTGAATCAGATAGTACATTAACAATTTATTGTTCACCTAAGTTGAATAGCATTGTTACTGCATGGGCCAATGAATATCTCAAAACAAACCCTTATTTAATAATTGAGGTTGAAAACCCGGAAGCCGATAAGTTATTAAACTTTGTAGAATCGGGACATACACTTGGCTTTGTTTCTGCTATTCAGTCAGAATCTTATAATAGGGATGATTTTCAGAAGATTTTAGTTGGTAGAGATGTTATTGTACCAATTATAAATAAATCGAATCCTTTTTTGAAAAGGGTTTTTAAAAACGGGATTTCAAATGGAAAATTGGCAAATGTATTGGAAAATGGTAATGATTTAAATTGGGGAGCATTGATTGGAGATAAAGAAGAGTATCCAATCCATTATTATACTATTAATGACAACGATATTAAATTATCGGTATCAAATTTCTTAGGTATGGATGAAATTTCAATAGAGAGTATAGAAATGATTAATGTGGATGATTTGATAGAGGTAGTTCAAAGTGACCCCCATGCTCTTGGATTTTGTCGAATCACAGATATTATTGATTTGGAAAACAATAGTATAATCGATAATATTGAAATAATGCCAATTGATAAAAATGAAAATGGTGAACTCGATTATTTTGAAAATATTTATCAGGATTTGGAAAGTTTTTCGCGAGGCGTGTGGATTGGTAAATATCCTCAATCATTAGTGACCAATATATATTCTGTTTATTCGAGAAATTCAGAAAATAATAATGAAAAAGCATTTTTAACCTGGGTTCTGAATGATGGTCAGAAATTATTAACGGCCTTTGATTATCTTGAGCTTTTAACCTATGAAACAAAATCAAATATAAGCAAACTGAATACGGAGTATGCAGTTATAGATAATCCTGATTATAGTTATTCTGGTTACCGAATAATCTTATATGTTCTTTCTGCTTTTATTTTGGTTGTCATTATTTCTTCTGTTTTTTATTTCATGAAAAGCAAAAAATTGACTAGTAAGCATGGTGAAATGGAATACCCTATTGCATTTAGTGACGCATCAGTTTCATTATCCGAAGGGCTTTTTTATGATAAAACACATACCTGGGCATTCATGAAAAAAGATGGAATAGTGAAAATAGGAATAGATGATTGGTTACCCCAGGTAACCGGATCAATTACAGGAATTAGAATGAAAAACACAGGAGAAACAATAAAAAAGGGAGAAATAATACTATCGTTAATTCAAGATGGGAAACAATTAAACATCAAGGCTCCGGTTTCCGGTACTATTAAGGAACAAAACCATAAGTTAAGTAGAAATGCTTCTTTGATAAACATTTCACCATATACTGAAGGATGGATTTATGCAATACAACCATCAAATTGGTTAAGGGAAATCCAGTTTCTATTTTCGGCTGATAACTATAGATTGTGGTTAAGAGATGAGTTTACTCGTCTTAAGGATTTCATGGCTTTAGCCCTAAGAGAAAATAGTATGGTGAATAACAATGTAGTGTATCAGGAAGGAGGTGATTTTTACAGAGGTTTTCTAAAAGCCTATGGTCCCAAAATGTGGGAAGACTTTCAATCACAATTTATTGAAACAACTATATAGTTGATATTTAATATTGTTTAAGTTCTAGTTCGTTATAAAACCTTTGTAATATGATTTTAAATAGAAGAAACTTTTTACAGGTTCTTGGAATAACAGGTATTACACTTGCTGTTGGCAAAAAATCAATTGCCGAACCTACCGATAACACAAAAATTGATTTTTATGGAATATTGATTGACTCAACGCGTTGCGTAGGATGCCAAAGTTGCGAATATGCATGTGCTGAGGTCAATTCGTTGCCCGAGCCAACAGAATCTATTAACCCCGATGTAATCAGAAAGACAAACGAGAATCGAAGAACCGTTGTTAATGCATATAATACATCAAAGGGTGAGTATTACGTTAAAACCCAATGTATGCATTGCAATGAAGCAGCCTGCGCATCAGCATGCCTCACACAAGCGATGCATAAAACAACAAAGGGGCCTGTTATATGGAGGAGCAACAAATGCATGGGATGCAGATATTGCATGATTTCTTGTCCTTTTGACATTCCTAAATTTGAATATCATAGTGCTAACCCGAAAATTCAAAAATGTGATATGTGTTTCAATAGTATTGAGGAAGGCAAGCTCCCCGCATGTGCCGAAGCATGTCCGGCAGAAGCAATTGTTTTCGGAACACGTCGTGAATTAATAAAAGAAGCAAGGAAGAGAATATTTGAAAATCCAGATGAATACTACGACCATATTTATGGTGAACATGAAGCCGGTGGAACAGGCGTATTATATCTTTCACCAGTGCCGTTTAATGAATTGGGGTTTAATACAACCATACAGAAATCGTCTTATCCTGAATTATCTAAAGGATTCTTATATAGTGTTCCTACGATATTTGTGCTATGGCCTGCTATATTGATAGGAATAAAAGAAGCCACAAAAAATAACCATGCTAAAGAAGAAGACAATGATTAATACAGATTATGTTATGCCTAAAGATAATTACGGTAAAAATATTTGGAAGTTTTTAGCAAATGAAATGAAACCAAAAGGTAAATTCCTAACCCCTTTTAATATTATTTCAATTCCAATAATGATACTGGGATTGGTTCTTATTGTGATTCGTTTCTGGAAGGGGATTGGATCTATTACAAATCTTACACAGGAAGTTCCGTGGGGTCTATGGATTGGTTTTGACGTTGTAACAGGAGTTGCATTTGCCGGAGGCGCCTATGTAATTACTTTTATAGTTTACATCCTTAATGTCAAAAAATATCATTCAATTGTAAGGGTTACTGTATTAAATGGTTTTCTGGCATATGTGTTTTATGCAGGAGCATTACTTCTAGATCTGGGAAGACCTTGGAATGTGGTAAACCCCATAATTGGAAATGGCTTTGGTACAAGTTCTGTACTGTTCCTTGTGGCCTGGCATTTCCTTCTATATATGTTCGCGCAATTAATTGAGTTTTCTCCTGCAGTGGCTGAATGGCTTGGCGCAAAACGAGCTCATAAAATTTTATCAGGAATGACAATTGCCGCTGTTATATTCGGTATTACTTTGTCAACACTCCATCAATCAGGTTTAGGAGCACTGTATCTGATGGCCAAAGATAAAATACACCCACTTTGGTATTCTGAATTTATACCCATACTCTTTTTTGTGTCGAGTATATTTGCCGGACTCTCTCTCGTGATTCTTGAAGGCTCAATCAGTCAAAAAGTTTTTTTTACGCAAATTAGTGACAAAAACCATAAGTCGCATAGTAGCATAGTTGTTGGCCTCGCAAAAATATGTGGAGTAACAATGTTTGTGTATTTCTTCCTTCAGGTTATAGTTATCGTTCATGGGCAGCATTGGAATTTGCTTAATACACCCATGGGCTATTGGTATCTCACTGAAATGTTTGGTTTCGTACTGTTTCCTATGTTGTTATTCATTTATAGTTATCGAAGAAACAGTTCCTTGGTAGCGATGATAGCTGCTGTTATTGCTATGCTTGGCGTAATTATAAACAGGCTTAATGTAACAGTTATCGGATACAGATGGGATGCTGTCACGCATTATTATCCGTCGTGGATGGAAATTGTTGTTACTCTGGCTGTTATATTTACCGAGATATGGATTTTTAGATGGGTAATTAACAGGATGCCTGTGCTGAGGGAATCTCCTTCATGGGCAAAGAACAATAAATAACAGTATTTAGTTTTATTAATAAACACTCAAAAAATATTACAATGGATGGATTTACTTATCACGATATTTTCCAGACAAAAGGAGTAGAATATCTTGTAATTATTGCTTTTTTGGTTTTGTTAGTGCCTTTTTGGATATTTGTTAACAAGCAGAGTAATATCCCTAAGAAAGTTATTGAAACCATAAGAGCATTAACCATGGATATCCTAAAAATTCCAAAAGGGATATTCTTTAATAGAAATCATACCTGGGCTTATTTAGAAAAATCAGGAATTGCGGAAGTTGGACTTGATGATTTGCTTTTTCACCTTACCGGTGATGTTAAATTCGGTAATCTAAAACAAATAGGCGAAAGCATCAAAAAGGGAGAACTACTAGCTGAACTTGTTCAAAATGGGAAAACATTGCAGGTCTATTCACCTATTTCCGGAGATGTTATTGCAACAAATCCTTTAACACATGAAAACCCATCTTTAATAAAAAAAGATCCGTTTCAACAGGGGTGGGTATATAGGATTGCACCATCAAACTGGAAAGCAGAAACCAGTTATTGTTATTTTGGAGATGACGCCAGTAGTTGGTTTATAAAGGAAATGGAAAGATTTAAAGATTTTATTGCAGTTTCAATTGGAAGAAACTCCCAGGAGACTTCCATGGTTATACTTCAGGAAGGAGGTGAGCTTTGTGACAATCCATTGTCAGAATTACCCGGTAGTGTATGGATGGATTTTCAGCATGAGTTTCTGGATATTGATAAATAAAATTTTCTAAATCCATTGATTCTTAATATGGTTTTTGTATCTTGCAGAGGATTGTTAACATCTGAAATTCAGTAATCAAACATTAGCCTATTTCAATGTTCTGACAATGTTTTATTTTAAAACTAAGAGATGAAAAAAAGGAAAACATGGACCTTTTTTGAAATATATCCAAGATTCCAGTCTTCTATATATGGTAGGGTAATATATACTATTACATTATTATCCGTTATTTTGTTTCTGTCATTTGGAATTATATTTACATCTGTTTACAAAGGATACCTTAACACAGTAATACGTCAGAGCGGAAACAATGTTGGCTCCATTGTTGAAGGTGCTTTGTATTATTCGATGCTCACAAATAATAAGGGGGCTCTGCAAAGTACCCTAAATAATATCAATACAATGCAGGGTATCGATGATGTTAATATGTATGATAGTTGCGACAGACTTGTCTATTCATCATATTCTCCGGATTCGATTAATTCAGGCGACCCAAATTGTATTGATTGCCATATGGATTTTAATTCGATGTTTCCAAAGAAAGAAAAATCATACCGGATTATTGATATGAAAAGTGCATGTAGTATGAATATTACCGAAAAGGGGCATCGGCAGCTTATGATCAGGACTCCAATTCTAAATCAAGAGTCATGCTATACAAGTTCATGTCATGCACACAATAAAAGCGATGAAGTTTTAGGATCACTCATCATTAAAATTCCTCTTAATGATCTTGACGCTGCTATTCATACATCAACTACAGAGTTCTTCCTGCTTGCTACATTAACAACAGTACTACTAGTTTTCTTCTTAATATTATTTACATCAAATAAAATTAAAAAACCCTTAAATGCCATCTTAACTGCAAGTGAGTCAGTATCAAGAGGTGACAGGAGCACACGTTTGGAAATAAAACCTAGTTTATTAGATGATATAAGAATGGTATCTGTAGCGTTTAACAATATGCTTGATAATCTAAGCGTGGCAAATATTGAACTGGAAAACTGGTCGCATCAGCTTGAATATAAAGTTCAAAAAAAGACAGAGGAACTCTCGGAAATACAAAATGAGTTGATTCATATCGAAAGAATTGCATCTCTTGGAAAGTTGTCTTCGTCTGTAGCCCATGAAATTAACAATCCTCTGTCAGGTGTCCTAACATATACTAAATTAGTACATAAACAATTGGAGAAGATTGATATTGAACCAAAATCAAAACAATCAATACTAAAATATTTAAAAATAATTGAAGTTGAGACAAAACGATGTGGTGATATTGTAAAAAGCTTGTTGGATTTCTCACGTAAAGATGATGGGAATTTTGAGACTAAGCCCCTTAATATGATATTGATAGAGGTTTATAATCTTATGGCACATCAGTTAAAAATCAGCAACATATATTTTTATTCAGATTTTACAGCTAAAAGGGATATGATTAATTGCAGAGAGAATCAAATCAAACAAGCATGTATTGCGGTTTTAGTGAATGCTTCTGAGGCTGTTTCTGAAAACGGTGAAATCCTCATGCGAACGTCAAATCCGGATTGCGATCATATAAAAGTTGAAATTTCGGATAATGGGGTTGGTATTTCTACACCCGATTTACAACATATTTTTGAACCCTTTTTCTCTGCAAAGCAAAAAGCAAGTGGTATTGGTTTAGGTCTTGCTATTGTTCACGGAATTGTACACAATCATAAGGGGAGAATTGAGGTGGATTCAGAACTGGGGAAAAGAACTACAATATCAATAATTTTACCATTGGTAAAAAACTAAAGAAATAAATTATGCCTGAAAACATTTCAATACTAATTGTTGATGATGAAGAATCCGTTAGGGATTCTTTATATAACTGGTTTATCGAAGATGGATATATTGTTGAATCTGCCGCAAATGCGAAGGAGGCTTTATTAAAAGTTGAATCACGTAATTTTGATATCATTCTGGCAGATATAAAAATGCCTGGAATGGATGGGCTTGAAATGCATCGAAGAATTAAGGCTTTGAACAATAATTCAATTGTTATAGTAATGACGGCCTTTTCGTCGGTTGATACTGCCGTACAGGCATTAAAAGATGGTGCATACGATTACATCACTAAACCATTCGACCCTGATGATCTTTCGCATTTAATAAGGAATGCATCCAAGCAAATTAAACTATCAGTAGAAAATGAAGTATTAAAAAATAAGATCAGTACTCTCGAAAATATTGATGATATAATTGGGAGAAGTGATGCTATGGTGAAGGTTCTTAACGAAGTTGAAAGTGTTAGTAATTCAAATTCTTCTGTAATTATTACAGGTGAAAGTGGTACAGGTAAAGAACTTATCGCAAGAGCAATTCATTTTAATTCTCCACGAAAATATTTCCCACTCGTAAGTGTTCATTGTGGCGCGCTATCCGAAAGCCTTCTGGAAAGCGAATTGTTTGGGCATGATAAGGGAGCCTTTACCGGAGCTATGTTTAACAGGAAGGGCAGATTTGAAATGGCCGACGGAGGCACTATTTTCCTTGATGAAATCGCAACTATTTCTTCAAAGATGCAGGTGGAACTACTGAGGGTGCTTGAAACCAAAAGCTTTATGCGAGTTGGTGGAAACAAGGAGATCAAGTCGGATTTCCGTGTGATTTGTGCAACTAACCGGGAACTATTGAAAATGGTTGAAAGTGGTACTTTTCGTGAAGATTTGTATTACAGGTTAAATGTAGTGAATATTATAATCCCACCAATTCGTGAAAGAGTTGATGATATCCCACTCCTTGTTGATCATTTTATTAAAAAATATTGTGATGCAATGGGTCGGGATTTGGTAATGATAGAAACATCAGCACTAAACAGGTTGAAGAATTTTGAATTCCCGGGCAATGTTCGTGAGTTGGAAAATTTGATAGAAAGGGCAATTGTAATTGGAAACGGAAAGGAAATACGATTAAGGGATTTGCCCATTGAAAAAAGTATTAATTACAGTTCGGTTGAAAGTCTTGATGAACTTGAACACAAGCATATACAGGATATACTTGAGAAATATAACTGGAATATAACTTATGCAGCAAAAGCCTTAAACGTAAACAGGGTAACACTGTATAACAAAATTAAAAAGTATAATCTGAAGCGGACTAAAAAGCAATAGTTCTTTATTGAGAATGCAATTGGATGTGTTTAGGCAACCAGGATATTATTATCAAACTTTTATCATTTAATTCACATAATTGGACGAGCAAAAAATATTTTTAATTACCAATGGAATTTTTGAACAGGAATGCCTTAAGGAAATTGCAAAGGATATTACGAGGGAATTTAATTTTCCGGTTTCAATTTATGAAGGTTCACTTGATTTAAGAGAGTTTTATGATGAGGTCAGAAGGCAATATGATGGAAACAGGTTATTGAAAGAAATTGAAAAAATGGATTTCCCGGATGCAATAAAAAAGATTGGGTTATTTCGAAATGATATTTATATTCCAATCCTTACCTTTATTTTTGGTCAGGCAATTTATAAAGGCAATTCGGGAATTGCTTCACTTTACCGACTAAGGAATGAGCAATATGGAATGAAACCTGATGAATCGAAATTGCTGGATCGTTTTAAAAAAGTAATTATACATGAGCTTGGACATACATTTGGATTAAAACACTGTTATGTACCAACGTGTGTTATGCGTTCGGGAACTTATGTGGAGCATCTCGATCAAAAGAATCATACTCTGTGTAAAACATGCAGAAGTTTGGTGGATAGATAAATACATAAGGCATTTGCTAGTTAGTTATTCCCAACTCCAACTATTTCCTTCTCCCAAATCAACTCCCAATCATCAATACAAAATCGTCCTCAGAAATAATTGGCACGCCAAGCTTTTCAGCCTTTGTTCTCTTTGCAGTCCCCATATTACTACCAGCAATCAGATAACTTGTTTTAGCTGATATGGAGCTGGTATTTTTACCACCATATTGCTCAATTAATGTCTTTATCTCGTCACGAGAGTGTTTTTCAAAAATCCCACTTACCACAAATGAATTGCCGTTGAGTATGTTGGAGGTTGCACTGGAATTTTCATCCATCTCCATATTTAACCCTGCATCTGCCAACCTCAGTATAATAGATTTGTGTTCGGGTTTTTCAAACCAATTAATAACAGATTCAGCTATCCTAACACCTATTTCATCCACTTCCTTAAGCTCATCAAAAGAAGCAAAACCCAAAGCCTCAATGTTTCTGAAATGTGCAGCGAGCTTTTTGGCAACAGTTTCACCCACATACCTTATGCCAAGAGCAAAAAGTACCCGTTCAAATGGAATAGCCTTAGAATTTTCAATTCCCGAAATTATGTTGGTTATTGTTTTCTCCTGGAAACTTATTCTACTATCTTTTTTACCATCTTTTCCGGGGATAATTTTTTCCAAGCCAACTATTGTTTCTGGTTTCAAATCGTAAAAATCAGCAACATTTAATACCAGTTTATAGTCGAATAGCATCTCAATTTTACCTTCTCCAAGGCTATCGATATTCATTGCTTTACGAGAAATGAAATGCTCAAGTTTCCCCTTAATCTGTGGTGGGCAATAATCTTCATTGGGGCAATAATGCGCAGCTTCATCTTCTTTTTTGATGAGAGGAGTGCTACATTCAGGGCAATGAGTAATAAATTCTACAGCTGTTGAATCGGGTAAACGCTTATTATTATTTACGGAAATTATCTTGGGGATTATCTCACCACCTTTTTCAACAAAAACATGATCGCCTATTCTTACATCCAAATTACTAATAATATCAGAGTTATGTAAACTTGCACGTTTTACTACAGTACCGGCTAGTTGTACAGGCCGTAAGTTTGCTACCGGTGTTACTGCTCCCGTTCTGCCAACCTGATAGTCGATTGACATAAGAACTGTTTCTACTCTTTCCGCTTTAAATTTGTAAGCAATAGCCCATCGTGGATTTTTAGCAGTGAATCCCAATTGTTTTTGCTGTGAAATGCTATTTACCTTAATAACAATTCCGTCAATTTCATAATTAAGATGTTTACGTCCTTTTGACCAATCAGCTATGAATTCAAATATTTCATTTGTGTTGCGACAAAGTGCAATGTTTTTTGATATTTTAAAACCCATTTTTACGGCTAAAAGCAAGCTGTCGTAATGAGTTGGTATTTCCAACTGATTTCCTGGTATATAATACAGATAACAATCGAGAGGACGTTGTGCAACTTCATTTGGATCTTGCATTTTTAGTGAACCGGATGCTGCATTTCGAGGATTGGCAAATGCCTGTTCACCAATATCTTCACGCATGGCATTCATTTTGTTAAAACCATCTAAAGGAAAAAATACCTCACCCCTTATTTCAAACTCATGTGGATGGTTACCATGAAGTTTTAGAGGGATGCTTTTAATTGTTCTCACATTATTTGTAACATCATCACCTTGTACTCCATCACCACGTGTAACAGCCTGATCTAGAATACCATCAACGTAAGTTAACCCTATGGATAGTCCATCATATTTTAGCTCACAAACGTATTCAACATCGTCACCGGTAACCTTTCTAACCCTAGCATCAAAATCACTTATCTCTTCTTCAGAATAAGTATTTGACAGAGATAGCATGGGATATTTGTGCGTGACTGTTTTAAAGTTTTTTGTAGGTTCACCACCTACTCTTAGGGTAGGTGAATCGGTACGAACCAGTTGGGGAAATTCATCCTCTAACTTTTCAAGTTCTTTTAATAATATATCGAAATCGAAATCGCTAATTGAAGGGCTTGAAAGTACGTAATAATTGTAGTTATGCTTTTGCAGAATATCAACCAGCTCGTCAATTTTTATTTTGGCGTTTTCCTTATTCATTTGAAACAGAATTACGTTTTATGTGATCAATAATTCCAATAACGATTATGCTTGAGAATTTTTGTGGGATATCATGTCCCATACCTTTAATCCACAGACTATCAGCATTGGGAATAATTTCATGGGTTTTTATTCCATGTTTGAAATCTATCAATGGATCGGATTTTCCATGAATAACTAAAGTTGGGGTTTCTAATTTTGCCAGCTCCTCATATCTTGAGCCCGATTTCATTGTTGCGGCTATGTGTTGCTTGGAAGCATCAGAGTTAAACCCTTTTCTTTGTCTTAAATTATATAAAACCGAATTTGCAATATTTTCAAGATCTAGTTCGTATTTATCATCACCCATTAACAACATTCTTGATGTTATGTGAAGTTTTATTTGATTTGATTCGCTATCGAAAATCCCATATTTAATCTGCGCAAGCATAAGATCCATTATAGTTCCTGAATTTATAGATGGTAGGTTCGAATCCATAATATTGCCCGTTGACATAATTGAAACCAAAGTAATCACTCTTTCAGGATAATTTACACATATTGATTGAGCTATCATTCCGCCCAAAGATGCCCCAATTACGTGTGCTTTAGGTATTTGCAGTGTATCGAGGATTGCAATTGCATCATCGGCCATATCCTCGAGCGAATATGAATTGTTAGCCGACCAATCATCCATCCAGTCGGACATTCCTGTGCCTCTATTATCAAATCTTATAACTCGGTATCCACTATCAACAAGCGAGTTTATGAAATAGTCGGGCCATGCCAAAGCATCATTGGCGATCCCCATAATTAAGATAATATTTCCTTTAATACTATCTTCGGGACTTATTGATTCGTACCAAATTTTAGTATCATTATTTTTAGCATATCCCTGCTCACCTTTTAGTTTAAGTGCATTTTTCTTTAATGCGTTGTCGATAATTTTGTTTGTTAATGGAGGTAGGTTTGGGAGGTTTATGTTGATGTAAATCAGTCCTCCAAGTATAAGAATTGTAAGTATTGACAATATTAGGATGAGTGATTTCTTAATTATTTTCATAATAGCAGTTATGGATGAAAGTGTCTACTAAAAAAGTCATTATGCAAATATAATCAGACTGATTGAAAAAAGCATGGATTATTATTCCAGATTACTATACAGATAATATTAAAATAAAGTTTTGACAAACAAAACAGCTACTCAATTTTGTTTGAGAGCACTTTTTTATTGCGATATATAAATATATTTTGATTATCATTAATCGGATTTAACCAATACATTACCCTATCCATAAATCCTGGTTCGATAATAGTTTCAAATTCAATTTCAGGATATACTGATTTCATTAGTTCAACTCGTTGTTCAATATTATCAGGTTGGTAAAAAAGTATAAATCCGGGTTGCTCCGATACGGGTTCCATCGAATGAGTAGCAATAAATTTTTCAATGCTATCATCTTTCATAAGTGTTTGATAGTCATACCAATTTTCGAGATAGAATTGAGGTGGAAATCGCAGTACTGTTTGGTTTATATCTTCGATGAGAAAATTATTTATGTCGCCATATTTAGCCATATGAGTCATGCTCTCAACCCTTGCCTGTTTTGAATACATTAAAGTAATTGGAATCAGTACGATAAAATTTATTACCCAGAAAAATATCCATGAACCCCTTATAAATTTAAGAACAACCTTATTTTTAATAGATACTTCTTTAAACTGCTGCCAACCAATAATACCAATTATTATTAGCATCGGGATTATGGTAACAACAAATCGTTCCTGCTTATTGGGATAGTATGAGTGAAAGATGAGAAAAATCAATATTGGTAAAAAGATAATTAAGAGTTTTCGCCATTGCTTAAAAAATCCAATAATAATAAATATGCTTATTGGTGGAATAAGAATGCCGGCGAGGAAGAGTATGTATGTATACCAAGGACTTACAATATATTTAGCAGCATTATGCATATTGTAGTTCACATATTCAAATAATTGAACCAAAGGTTTTCCCCAAACAAGATAATCGATGCCTCCCTGTATTATAACTATCGAAGTAATACCTCCAAGAGCAACTATTAGTGCCCCTTTCCACTTATTTTGAAAAAGCATAACAAGCCCTATGGAACCTATTAATAGTGCTGTTTGAAATCGAATATTAAACGCCATTCCTAGTACAACTCCAGCCCAAAACCAAAGTAGAAGTTTTGTGTCTTTATTGGATTTTAGAATAATCCAAAGTCCATATAAGATTAATGGAATACATACATATTCAGTAAGATTACGTACACTTATCATTGGGAATATCCAAAAAACTGACAACATCCAACCTACAATATTTGCACTGCTTATATTGCTTAGATGAAGAGTGATTTTATAACCATAATAAATTATTAGCATCGACCAAAAAGCATGTAATAGTCTTACTAGTATCATCTTAAATTGCGGATCGAATATGCCTATAAACTCAAAAAAACTAAAAAGTAAATAATGTAACCCAACATAGAAAAAACTAAAACCCTCGGGAGGATTAGAACCATCTGCAAATGGTAGCCATGAGTAATAATCAATTCCATCAACCCACGACTGGGCAATTTCGATAATTAAAAACTGATCATCGTGCCATCCATAACCCTTTGAAAAAACTGCTGCTAATAATCTGAAAAAGATACCAACCAGCATTATTAATCCCAATGGATTTGATTTGTAATATGTCCTTATTGTTTGTGTGTTCAAAGAGGTTATTTGTTTAGGGATGTTGCCATAGTTTTAGTAGTTTTCTACCATAATACTTTTTGACGTGATACGGGCATTGTCATACATCTGGCTCCACCACCACCTCTGGAAAGTTCATTTCCAACAATGGTAATAACCAATTTATCATGGTCATCAATATTTTCATTTCCACTAACAATATCACTTGCACTTACAATGTCAAAACCATGACTACTAAGAGCTTCGATGGTATTTGTATTTCTTCCATACCCAATAACTTTCCCTGGTTCAAGTGTGAAAAAGTTTGCTCCACTTTGCCATTGTTCCCTCTCCATAATAGTTACATCACTATAACCACCACAAAAAACAGGTTCTAAATCCATTCCCAATGCACGTAATGCAACAAGTATATTTTTTTCTTCCTTAATACTTGTAACTTTATGATTATCAATAGTTATATGTATTGTAAGATATTTAGTCGCACTAATAATTAATGGTTCAAATATCATACACTTATCCTTGTCAAGAAATGTAAATAACATATCAAGATGGATAAATGATTCGGGTTTAAAAGGTAACTCCTGAACGATTATATGGTAGATGCCTTCTTTCGTTTTAAGATGTTCAATTACCGAATCAATACCCTGTGTTGTGGTTCTGTCACCGGTTCCAATTAGAACTACATCTTCACGCGCAATAATAACATCACCTCCTTCAATTGTTCCTTTCCCTGTTTTATCGTATGCTAGTACCGGATTTATAGTTTTGGCCTTAAACATTGGGTGATGCTTGAAGATAGTTTCCATAATCAGAGTTTCTCTATCTCGCACCCTATTGGCCATCTTGCTAATCATGACTTCATTTCCAATCGAAAAACTGGCATCACGGGTAAAGAAAAAATTTGGTAAAGGATGCAAACAATACCTTTCGTTATCCAAAAATCTGGTAAGATTATCTTTTTGCATTTCAATACCCTGAATAAGCTTTTCTGCAAGCTCTTTGTTATTTATGGTTTCAATAAATCCACAAACATCTTCATCGTGATTTTGCTCATGCGAACATATTTGTTGTAGTAATTCATTTTTGTATTCATTATCCTGAATAACATCAAAAAGCAAGTCGCTTACCTCAAATACATTGGTGTATTTCTTAAGTACTCCAATAAAATTATTGTATTCAGGTAGGGCAACGGAAAGGTTAAGAATATCACTATACAGAGCTCTTTGGGCATTCTCCGGGGTCATGTTTTCAACTTCGGGTCCTGGTAGATGGACAATTACACCATCTAGTTTTCCAATCTCTGATTTTATGTTTATATCTATTTTTTGCATAATACAAAATTAATCGTTTTTGGGCGATGGATCGATAAATTCATAAGTATTTCCCATAGATTCAATATATCTTATGAAATCAGAATACTTTAATACGAGGCTCGCTGTATTGTCATTTGGATGGAAACTTATATTTTCAGCAAGTTGAAGTTGCTCATCCATGAATAGATGAACATGTTGTTCTACATCGTTTATTAACCCAAATGGTGAAACCGACCCGGGTCGAACTCCCAGATATTTTAATAACCTCTTTTCTGAAGCAAAGGTAAGTTTGCCCTGTTTAAGTTTTTTCTCCAAACTATGTATGCTAAAAGGTGTGGTATCTTTAATGATAACAAGATAATGTTTCTTCCCTTTATGATTTCTAAAAAATAGATTTTTGCAATGAACAGCATCAATATCCTTCCAGTGATGTAAAGCTATCTCAATAGTATCAAGAGGAGGGTGTTCGAATATTTCGAATTTTATTCCAAGACGATAAAGTGTGTCGAAAACTAACTGGCGATTGTTTAATAATGTTGTCATTGTTGTTGATGTTGTTGTTGTCGTTGTTCTCCTGTTGTCATTGTTCTTGTGTTGTTTATGAATGAATTACCCCCCCCCCGACAACTCGACAACTTGACAACCCGATAACCCGACAACATTGTTAATCACTCCACCCAATCTGCAATAAACAGGTTTGTGTTGTTAGTCCCGCCGTTATTTCTATTGGATGAGAAAATAAGTTTTTTTCCATCATACGAGAACATTGGAAAGGCATCAAATATCCCATCATAAGTAATTTGTTCAAGACCAGAACCATCCAGATTAATCATGTAAAGGTTAAACTCATAACCACGTTCACTGGCATGGTTTGAGCTAAAGATAATTTTTTTACCGGAAGGATGGAAAAAAGGTGCCCAGTTTGCCTTACCCAAACGGGTAATTTGAAATAGGTCACTGCCATCAACATTGCAAGTATATAATTCCATATTGGTTGGTTTAACTAAACCGTCTGCTAACAGATCTTTATATTCCTTAATTTCTTCGTCAGTTTTTGGCCGTGATGATCTGAAAATTAGTTTGTTGCCATCAGGTGAGAAAAAGGCACCACCATCATATCCCAATTCATGAGTAATTTGCTGTTGATTGCTTCCGTCAATATCACAGGTGTATAATTCTAAATCACCAGATCGATCGGATGTAAAAACGATTTTATCTCCACTGGGTGATACCGTTGCCTCTGCATCATAACCCGGGCCGCTTACCAAGGTGTCAATAAGATTCCCTTGCAAATCGGCAACATAAATATCAAAATCAGGATAAATTGGCCAAACGTATTTTCCATCCTCACGTCTTAATGGATCGGGAGGACAATTGTCGCCACCCGAACGAGTAGAACCATAAAGTACAGTGGAGTCACCGGGCATAAAATAAGAACATGTTGTTCTTCCAAGTCCATTACTTAGCAACTTGGGCATACTAGTTTTCATATCACCATCAGCAAATGGAAAATAGTATATCTGATCGCAGGTGCTACCCCAAGAAGGAACCTTTGCCTGGAAAACAATCATTGAATTGTTGAAACTAAAATATGCTTCAGCGTTATCTCCTCCATCGGTTAGTTGTTTAACGTTAGCCAGATGTTTTTCCTGTGCATAATGAACGGTTGTGTCAGGCTCAGAATCTGTATGATTTTTATGTGCGGTACCATCATGTGAATGTTCTCCATCCATACAGGACGAAAGGAAAAGTGTAATAATAAAAAGTGAAGTAAGTTTAGTTAGTTTCATATTGTACGTTTTATTTGTTATAAGTTTTAAAGATTGCAAAAATATCATTTTGTTATTATAAAATTGAAGTAATGGTTTATCTATTTGTTAAGTTAATCTTATACAAAAGAGGAATTGAGGAAAACCTAATAACATTATAGTATATTAAAAATATCTGATAAGAATTATCGATATTTATTTACTAAGCACTTTGTTTTTCAGGTATTTGCCCGTATATGATCTGCTACAATTAACAATGTCCTCGGGTATTCCTTCAAATATTAATTCGCCTCCACCATCTCCTCCGTCAGGTCCTAAATCGATAATCCAGTCGGCACATTTTATTACTTCTGTATTGTGTTCAATAACAATAATCGAATGACCAATCTCAATTAATGAGTTTAAGGATATTAAAAGTTTTTTGATATCATGAACATGGAGGCCTGTGGTTGGTTCGTCGAAAACAAATAGAGTTGGGGAGTCGGAGCTGCCTTTTGAAAGAAAATAGGCGAGTTTTACTCGTTGAGCCTCGCCACCGCTGAGTGTATTTGACGGTTGACCCATGTGCAGATAACCAAGTCCTACGTGAGAAAGAGGAGAAATTTTTTCGACAATTTTTTTGCAAATACTAGTTGGTTTAGGCGATTTTCCAAAAAATTCAATGGACTGATCAACAGTCATATTAAGTATATCGCTTATATTCTTATCTTCATATTTAATGTCCAGTACTTCATCTTTAAAACGATGCCCGTTACACGAATCACATTTTAAATAAATATCAGCCATAAATTGCATTTCTACTTTAATTACACCTTCACCCTCACATTGATCACATCTGCCGCCTGGCACATTAAATGAGAAAAACCCTGGTTTGTAGTTACGTAACTTTGCCAGCTTTTGTGATGCAAATAAGGATCTGATATCATCAAAAGCTTTAAGATATGTCGCTGGGTTTGATCTGGATGATCGTCCAATTGGATTTTGATCTACATATTCAACTGCAGAAATGCCGTTAAGTTCACCGGTTAGATACCCATGTCTGCCTGATTTGCCATTAAATCCATCCAACTGTCTTTTTATGGCAGGAAATAGCACGTCCTTTATGAGAGTTGATTTGCCCGATCCACTAACACCAGTGATAACTAATAATGAATTTAGTGGAATTTTAACACTTATGTTTTTGAGATTATTTTGTGATGCTCCCACAATTTCCAGATAATTTTTCCAACTTCGTCTTCGTTCCGGTAGATCAATATTTTTTCTTCCCGTTAAATACAATGCAGTATAACTCTCGTCATTATCCATAAGCTCGTTATATGTACCCTGGTAAACTAATTCTCCACCATGTTCTCCGGCGTTGGGTCCGATATCAATAATTTGATCAGATGCTTTTATTATTTCTTCATCATGCTCAACAACAATAACTGAATTGCCAATATCACGCAGTCGATAAAGTACTCCAATCAATCTGTCGGTATCTTGTGGATGAAGTCCGATACTGGGTTCATCAAGTATATACATTGATCCTACCAAGCTGCTTCCCAACGAAGTGGCAAGGTTTATTCGTTGTGATTCTCCCCCTGATAAAGATGAGGAAAGACGATTCATTGTTAGATATTCGAGCCCAACATCAACTAAAAATTTAAGCCGTGTGGTTATTTCAATAAGAAGTCTGTTTGCTATAGCGGCATCATAAATATCAAGTTTGATATTGTTAAAGAAATCATAGGCTTCGTTCAGCTGCATCTGCACTATTTCGCTTACACTCTTACCACCTACTTTAATATAGTTTGTATCTTTTCGTAATCGGGTTCCCTTGCAATCAGGGCAGTAGGTTTTGCCTCTGTATCTTGAAAGCATTACCCTATATTGTATTTTATATGTTTGTTCTTCAACCGATTGAAAGAAAGCATTAATCCCTTCAAAATACTCATTACCTGTCCATAATAGCTCCTTCTCTTCCTCAGTAAGTTGAAAATAGGGACGATGTATTGGGAAATCAAATTTATATGCATTGTTAATAAGTTGATTTTTCCATTCACTCATTTTTTCACCTTTCCAACATGCGATTGTTTCCTCATACACTGATAAGGTAGGGTTAGGTATTACAAGATCGGGATCAATCCCAATAATACTTCCAAAGCCCTCACAACGTTTACATGCTCCCAATGGATTATTAAATGCAAACATATTTACTGATGGTTCTTCAAACTTAATTCCATCGAGTTCAAACTTGTTTGAGAAACTAACTTCTACATCTTGGTCAATATTATATGAAATAATACAAGTGCCTTTTCCTTCATAGAAAGCAATTTGAGCCGAATCTGCAATTCGCGACTTAATATCTTCATCATTATTATTAACATTAACCCTGTCAATAACTAAAAAACATTTGTTTGAGACGGTTTCGTCGGTAGCATTTTCGATAATATCTTCAATTCTCCATATTTCACCATTTTTAAGAACCCTGTTAAATCCCTGTTGGAGTAGTACTTGCAGATGTTGATCGAGTTTACGATCAGGTGCAATATATAAGGGAGAGTAAATTATAACATTTGTATCTTCAGGTAAGGCCATTATGTTATTAACCACATCCTTAATGGTGTGTCTTTTTACCAGTTTATTTGAAATAGGGGAATATGTATTGCCAATTCGTGCAAATAGTAGCTTAATATATTCATAAACTTCAGAAGAAGTGCCAACTGTAGAACGCGGATTTCGGCTTTTTACCTTTTGTTCAATTGCAATGGCAGGAGATATACCGTTGATAGCATCAACTTCTGGTTTATCCATTCGGCCAAGGAACTGTCGAGCGTATGAACTTAAACTTTCAACATATCTCCTCTGTCCTTCAGCATATAATGTATCAAATGCTAGAGACGATTTCCCCGAGCCTGATAATCCGGTTATTACGATTAGTTTTTTTTTAGGGATTGATACGCTTAGATTTTTTAAGTTATTAACCCTTGACTTTATGATGTTTATATAATCGATATTATTATTGTCCATTTAGCTAGTATGCATTTCATTGAAAAAAATCGTGTGCAAAACTATAACTTTATTTGCTTTTACTAATATAATCATTATATTTGCATATTGTTTAACTAACCAATAGGAGAAGATTATCGAATAGAAATTTACCATTTTTTTGTGAAATTAACATAAAATAGGTAAAATGGGTAAAGTAACTATTAGTGAAAGAGAACTTATTAAAAGTTTCATTAACGGTAATCACTCCAGCCTTCAAACACTTATTAAACGACACCAAAATAGGTTGTATTCGTACATCTTTTTATTGGTAAAAGATAAGGCATTGGCTGATGATATCTTTCAGGATACATATGTTAAAGTGATTAACACGCTTAAGCGTGGAACCTATAATGATGAGGGTAAGTTTATTCAATGGGTAATGAGAATTGCACATAACCTTGTTATTGATCATTTTCGGAAGGCGAAAAAAGTGCCAACTATTGAAAATTCCTACAATGATTTCGATGTTTTTGATACAATAAGGTTTACAGACCCTTCAATAGAAGAAAAACTTGTTACTGATCAAATTCACTCCGACGTAAAAAAATTACTAGATTATCTTCCTGAGGAACAAAGAGAAGTACTTTATCTTAGATGTTATTCGGGATTAAGTTTTAAAGATATAGCAGAGCAAACTGATGTAAGTATAAATACAGCTTTGGGCCGTATGCGATATGCAATTATTAATATGCGTAAAATTATTGAAGAGAAGAAGGTTGTACTAACAACTTAATAAATATATAATTTTCCGAATCTGATATAATTGACTATCTGCTTTGTAAACAGGTATTTATACCGAATAAGCAATCAGTTTATTTTGGTAACGTCTTTCCCATAATAATAAATTTGATATTATGCCGTTAATTATTTATTAATTAGTTTAATAAAATAATTGCGTATGATTAAATTTACTCCTCAAAAACATCAGGATTCCCTCAAAGCTAAATCTAAAGATTCCACGATGCGCGCACCTTCAAATTTAACTATGAAGTTTGTTATGAGTTATGCAGCAGCATTAAGGGTATATAGTACACATAGCTTGGGGTCGATTAATATCCTGTTAAATTAAACTTTGCTGTATCGCAAAATGGTGAGCTGTTAGTTTTTTAATTAGCAGCTTTTCGTTTTTTTATAAAACAGATCTTATTATTTCAGCGGTTTCATTTTTTTTCTTAAGTATCTCATCCAATAACTTGAATTGTGTCCTGCTTCTATCCAGGTTATGTGTGTCATAATCGGTATTATAATATATGTTGCCAGCTAAGTGATCGGTTAAAAATCTAACTCCTTGAATATAAATAATACATTGTATTCCAGATAATAAAGAGTCTGATTCAACCTTACTTATGGTATTTTTAATCTCACCAAGGTAACCTTTACACAACGCTTCAAAATGAGGAAGGCTAAATGTTACATTCGATAGATTCTTTTCATCTTCCTTTGCCAGACTGGTAATTGACCTAACCATATCTCCAAAATCAAATAGAATGCTTCCTTTCATAACGGTATCCAGATCGATTACATAGGTGCGATCATTTTTTAAATCGAAAAGTATATTATCCAATTTGGTATCGTTGTGAGTTATACGAACAGGGAGAGTATTACTGTTTAATAACGTAGTTATTTGCTCGGCAATACTACGATTTTCAATGGCAAATTGTATATCAGGTTTTGCCATAATTAATCTCTTACTATCGGCACTCTTAATTACTTTATCAAAATCACTTATACGTCGCTGTGGGTTATGAAAATCAGTTATTGTATCTTTAAAAAGATCAGGATTAAGTTCAGCTAAAAATAACTGAAATCTCCCCATGGCTATACCTGCTTGTTCGGTAATTATTATGTTTGGGGATGATCCAAAATTAGGACAATCACTAATGAATCTGTTAACTCGCCATGCGTGCCCCATTGAATCAATGCTGTGGATTGCACCAATTTCGTTTGTAATAAATTCAGGAAATAGCCACTTACCTCCCTGATCTGCAGCGGCTTTGTTAAGATAGGTGTAATTATGGGTTAGATTTTCAACATTAAATACATCACCATTAACTTTTTGAATAATATATTTCCCTGATATTGTTGTTACTAGGTAAGTATCATTTATATGCCCATTTCCATATTTATTGATACCCAATATGTCATCATTCTTAAAAAAACTAAACAGAATTCTACTATCTATTAATTCCACCGTGCATTGTGAGATTTAGGCTAAGAAATTCTATTTCCACAAATTTTCAGGATATACTCCTTGTGAAACTAATTCAGCTACTTTTTTTATGGTAGTTTCCTTATCTTCCTGATAGGTAACACCAAACCACTGATCGTTACTTGTGAGCATTTTTATTGATGCTTCATTTTTGTCAATCAGATTATTAACTACAGTAGGGATATAAAACTCTGCTTTCAGTTCATTCGAATTGTTGTTAATAAAATTAATGAAGTCATGTTCTAACTGTTCAAAGTAGAGAGGTGAAAATCCCCAGAAATTCATTGAAACTATGGAATTAGCATCTATTTTTTCGTTCTTGCCATTTTCATTGAAAACGATATCATCATTATCATATTTAATGCTTGTACGTTCAACAACATCTGTAAGAAAACCATTTTCTGTTTTACATATACCTCTCGATACACTTCCATTTTCTGATAAAGTGTTTGCAAGTTTATAACCCACCATTGCATATTTAGATGAGTCAGTTTTCAATCCCGTAAGAAAATCACTTATCAAATTAAATGCATTGTTTCCATAAAAATCATCGGCATTAATAACTGTAAAAGGTTCTTTAATTGCATTTTTAGCAACTAACACAGCATGTCCGGTTCCCCATGGTTTTACTCTATTATTATTTACACTAACGCCAGTTGGCACTGCATCAACCTTCTGTAATACATAATCAGTTTCAATTTTGCCAGCCAATCTGGTTTCATATACTTCTTTAAACTCACCCTCAATTTTTGGATTTAACACAAATACAACTTTTCCAAAACCAGCTCTAATGGCATCAAATACTGAATAATCAATAATGCTTTCGCCCGATGGCCCAATTTTATCCATTTGCTTTACACCGCCATAACGGCTTCCAATTCCTGCTGCTAATATTAATAGTGTTGGTTTCATTTATATAGATATTAATTATTATTTTCGTATTGTGAAATAGCCTGCAATATATGAAGATTATTTCAAGAAGCAGATGCTAGGAGGAGAGGGATTTTAATACATTTTCAATAATTTAGTGCTCTTTTTAGCAAGTACATTGTTAGCAGTTTGATATGAGGATATTCAGAACTTATTTAATAGCATTATCAGCGGTATTATTTTTTTGTGGCTCACAATTGCTTGTTGGTCAACAAACCATTAATTTGAGTTTGGCAGCTGCAGTTGATAGCGCATTGATGAATAATATTAAAATTCAGCAATACAAACAGGTTGTGTCGCAAAAGCAGTATTTAACAAAAGCTGCCATTGGAAATTTTTTTCCGTCAATTGATGTGATGGGAGGTTATACTTATTTCAGCAAAAATCCTGAAATCAACATGAGCCAGGTTAAAGGCTCTATTGATGAACTGTTTGGTAATTATGGAGCGCTTATTGCCCAGCAACTTGAGCTACCACCTGAAACTCAGCAAATAATTTATGATGAAATCATGGTGGGCATGGGAAAGCTACCCGCCTACAATGTAGTTGTTGACCAACAACAATATCCCAGTTTGAATTTTACAGCTCTTCAACCAATTTTTTTGGGAGGGAAAATAATAGCAGGTAAGCGTTTTGCTGAGGCAGAATTAGACTATGCTTCTGCTGATTTACGTCAGATTAGTAATGAAATAATTAAAGAAACAATTACAAGATATTTTGGAGTTGTTCTGTTGAACGAGGTTATAGAAACCCGCAAGCAGGTACTTGTTGGGATGCTTAAGCACGAAAAGCAAGCTAAAAAAGCTATCCAAGTTGGAGTTATTCCTGCTCATGAATTACTTAGGGCTCAAGTTGCAGTTGCACAGGCACAGCGGGAGTTATCTGATGATATTAACAAGCTTGATATTGCCCAAATGGGATTAAAGACCAGCATAGGTTTAAGCCAGGAAATTATGGTGATTACCACCGATAGTCTTAAATTCAGGATGGCTGCAATTAATTTGGGGAATTTGCAAATGGAAGCTCGACAGGAGCAACCCATCTTTGGTATGATAGCTCAGCAAAAAATAATGGTTGATCAACAGCATGCCCTCGACGTAAGTGAGTTTTTACCACAAATAGCTGCCTGGGGTGAGTATGGCTTTTTTAGAGAAGAGTACCCTGTTATTATGCCGCCTGCTATGATAGGCGTGCAAGCTCGATTAAATATTTTTCATGGCTTATCAAAGTACAATAAACTAAAGTCAACAAAATATCTTACAGAAGAAGTGCTTAGAGCAGAAGAGTATGCACATCAACAGGTTAGCTTATGGGTGGCAAGCTCCTATCGTGAAGTGTTGAATAGTGAAGAAAAATATAGAAAGATGAAGTCGACGGTTGAGCTGGCTGCTAAGAATATGGAGATCAACGAAAAACGATTTCAGGAAGGATTATCAAGATCAATTGATGTGATCGATTCTCGACTTCTGTACGAAGGGGTTGTGCTAGAGCGTCTTAGTTCGTTATATGATTATTATCTAGCCCTTGCTGATCTTTATCTAGCAACAGGTAATCCGGAAAAGGTTGTTGATATGTTGAATAATTAGAGCCTTCTAAATAGGATCAAAAACAAAAAATTATACCTATGAAATATGCCATCATAAAATATTTATATGTAATTAAAACATGGATATTTTTCATTGGCGAATTCCATCTGACAAATAAAAATAAATTACACAAAGATGAAAGTTAATAGTAGCCTATTCGCCCTCGCCATACCAGTTGTGGTAATAATTGTTGCTGTAGTATTGCTGGTAATCAGGCATGAAGAAAAAGATGAAAGCATTATACTTGGCATGTTCGAAACTACTACAGTAAATGTGGCTTCAGAAATCCCCGGAAGGGTAGATGTAATAATGGTTAACCTGGGCGATAAAGTTGAAAAGGGGCAAGTTGTGGCAACACTGGAACCTAGTATAATGAATGCTAAGGTTGGCCAGGCTGAAGGTATCCGAAATGCGGCTAAGTCGATGTTGAAAAGGGCTAAACAGGGAACACGTAAAGAAACGATAGAGGCTGCCAAAAATCAATATAATATGACCAAAAGCCAGTATGAATTTGCGGATAAAACATATAATAGATTTTTAGTTCTATATGCCGACAGCATAATTTCGAAGCAGGAAATGGATGAGATTGAATTTAAGCACACAGCCGCAAAAAATGAAATGGAAGCTGCAAACTCTATTTATAAGTTGGCAAAAGAAGGTGCCTCAATGGAAGATATTATGATTGTAGAAGGGGAGGTGGAAGCTGCATCGGCTATGCTACAGGAGGCAGAAGCATATTTTGAACAACTGGAGATTATTGCTCCCGTTTCGGGCGAGATAAGCAATAAACTAGCTGAAGAAGGTGAGGTTATGGCAGCCGGTTATCCTATATTAACAATTATGATCCCCGAAAAAATTTACGCTATAGCGAATGTAAGGGAAGATAAATTAGAGGCTTTTAGCATGGGAAAAATCCTAAAGGGTAAAGTTCCTGGAGTTGGGGGTAAAGAGTTTGATTTTGAAGTTACTTACCTTGCCGTTATGGCCGACTTTGCAACCTGGGTTCCAACACAATCGAAAGGCGATTTTGACTTAAAAACATTTGAGGTACGACTTACTCCTGTTGCTACAATTGAAAATTTACGCCCGGGAATGACAGTTCAACTTTCATATTAGTACTCACGTAATGAGTTATCCCACATTTATAAAAGTGGCTCACAGGGAGTTTCTAATTTCAGCAAAGAATCCATCGGTTCGGAATTTAATGTTGTTTGTTCCTGTGGTAGTATTTATACTTCTGGCTACTATTTATGTTGAGGGATCATTATCAAAAATTCCTGTTGCGGTTTATGATGAAGATCATACAAAACTATCGCGTACGTTGGTAGAGTTTCTTAATTCTACCGAATCGATGGAGGTTACATATTATCTGAGTTCGGAAGATAGGCTTGAAACATTTTTTCTAAACCATAAAGAACATGCTATTTTTCGGATTCCTCATGGGATGGAACGCAGCATTATGAGAGGCGAAAATGTAACTATTCAAACGCTTACTAATTCATCAAATATAATTTTTGGTAATATCCTGTTGAGGGAAGCTTATACTGTGGTTGGAACATTGTCGGCCGGCATTACCATCGAAAAACTTGTCGCAACCGGATTATCACCTAATCAGGCAATGAATCTTGCTATACCAATTGTTGTTACTGCAAAACCACTGTTCAACCCAATATATAATTACCTCTACTATTTGGTTCCGGGATTGCTGACTGTTCTCCTTCAAATGATTATTTTCTTTATTTCTACCCGATCAATAAATTCTGAATTTAGTAACGGTACTTTTAGTAGTTTGCTGGAAGTTAGTAATGGTAATGCTGTAAATATTATTGTTGGTAAAAGTCTGGTATACTTATGTTTCGGACTTGCGATTTCAATGTTTATTGCAATTATATTTATGGGATTTGGAATTCCATTTATTGATAAGGAACTTGAATTACTTGTCCTGTTCGCTGTATTTATTCTTTCAAACATTGCATTGGGATTGATGTTATCATCAACTATTGATGATGAAATAAT
>CALDOI010000312.1 GCA_937912115.1 uncultured Bacteroidota bacterium
CCTTCTATATATACGCATTCGCCTTCACAAATTGTGGTATCCGGACCTAAGTCTAATACTAAAAAGTCAATACTAACAGTCATACTATCAATTCCCTGACACCCATTTTGATCAGTTATTATAAGAGTGTAAGTTGTAGTGTCTGTTGGACAACCGAGGGTGTCTTGAAAAGTGCTATAGAGGGAATCTCCTATGTACCATGCATAGCTGCTATATCCAGATGGGCCCAACAATTGAGTGCACTCTCCTAAATCGATGGTAGTATCACTTGATATAATTGTATCAACTGGTATTGGAAGTACATCAATTATTACACTATCCATGGCGCTAGCCCCGATAGTATCAGTCACTTGAAGAAAATACTTTGTCAAAGTATCTGGAATAACAGTTATGCTCGAATCAGGGCCAATAGTACTATCAACAGTATACCAATTGTACAGTGCCATATCAGGAGGTCCATCAATAGTAATTTCATTACCAATGCATACACTGTTATCCTGATTAAGGTTGAAGCTGTAACTATGAACATTAACCAGTATGCTATCATATGCCCGACATCCATCAAAATTAGTTGCTACCTGTCTGTATTGCACTGTCTCCAAAGGTAAATCGTTAGTGTCTTTAGCATTTGAGAAGATGATGGTATCTTTATACCACTCCCAAGCAATTGCATCATTAGAACCAAACAAATAATAAGTATCTCCAAGAACTATTGTTGTATCAGTAGGACCAAGGTCCACTGTTGGTATTGGCCATAAGTTTATTTGAATTGTATCTGAATCAGTGTTTGAGTATTGATCCATAACAAAAAGTGAATACTGTGTTGTAACAGTTGGAGCAGGTGTTATTGTTGAATCAGAACTGATAATATTTCCGTTTTCATACCAAACATACATCATCATATCAGGAGGGCCTTCTAACAACACACTATCACCTTTACATATTGTTGTATCCAGACCTAAGTCTAATACTAAAAAGTTTACGTCAACATTAACTGTATCTTTTCCCTCACATCCTGCTGAGTTTACTCCAATAAGAATATATTGTGAGTCATCTAATGGGCATATTATAACTGTTGTATCAGAAGAACCTAAATAAACACTATTTTCATACCAACTTAGGGTGTCAATATCTGGTGGCCCAGAATAGAATAGTGTGTCACATTCTGGATAATTGATTGCAGTAAAATCATTTTGTATTGAAATGCTTGGTCTCAGATTAACAACCACTTCAATAGTATCCTGATCACTAAGTCCAAATTGATCGGTAACATCAAGTCTGTAAGTTGAAGTAATGTTAGGAGCAACTATAATATTTTGACTTGTTGTATCGGATACATCATTAATATACCATTGATATTGAGCCATATCTTCAGGTCCGTAGATGATTACTGTATCGCCGATGCAGATTTCATGATCATTCCCTATATTAATATTTAATGAATGGACATTAACTATAATGCTGTCAGTTGATGGACAACCATAGGTATTTGTAGCCGTTAAGTAATAGGTTGTTGTATCTGTTGGTGTTACCGGCATTGTCTGCTGATTTCCAATGGAATCGATTTCGTCTTCCCATAAATAATCGTAATTACCATCAGGTCCTACTAAAGTATAACTTTCACCTATATTAATAGTAATGTTTTCTGGTTGTAGGTTAATCTCACAATTACAAAAGCCATCATCATAAACTACATTAGGGATACTACATAATACTTCCCTTAAAGAATCCTTATGCGACCCATTTGTCATTGTTATCACATAATCCATTGCAATCCAACAATCATATTCATGTTGTGAACCAGATGCAATCGTAACCATTGAATCACCAAGCACTTCCAGAGGGATTACATAATATCCATCCCAGTTTACATTTATAAGTGCATCTGTGCTATTCTTTATTGTATCGGTATAAGTTTCTTCACCGGTTACTGAGATCTCATTTATCGTGGCGTCAGAGTTTACAAGGATTGTAGATGAGTAGAATAGAAGATCATCTGGAACGTTACCAGTGAATGTAATTTCAAGTGAAGTGCCATTTAATGAGGTATTAACATCTGTAGCATCACGAACGATTAAATAATCCTGAATTTCTTCATCAGTAGTCATTAGGATATTGTCAAGACCTGGGATGCCGTATGTGTTTGCAATATATGTGAAATCAGATTCAAAAACACTAGGTGGATAGTCACCACCATTACCACTGCTAATTCCATGAGTAAAGGTCGGACACCAATAATTTACTCCATTAACGCTTAACCCATTTAAGTCATCAACTAGGCCTTTAACATCATCATTTGTAAATGGTCTATTTAACTCATAAGGTTGATTCCATATAGTATCATTTACATCTCCTCCTTGTTCACCAAAAGGTGAATAAAAAGGGCTAGATATTCGATAAGAACTGATATAACCCAATTCAAAAGATGCATCACTAAATGGCTGACTGCCACCAGGATTTACAAAAAGGTGAGAAAAAAAACCACCACTTGCTGAATCGAATAAGTTTCTTCTTATATAACTCCTGTTACGATTTATGGAGTACTCCATGAAATCTGATCCAGTATTACCACTTGCATTAACCCCATGATTTAACACTCCCCAATCACATTTGAATAAACTATCCAACTGAATCCATGTTAATTTTTGAAAAGTATAGCCGTTATTTGGGTCTAGCACAACCTTGTCTTCGCCATTTTCAATATTACCATCATAAATATATACGGCAGAACTCATTTTAAAAGAGTGCGGATTACCACAACCATCTGAGTAATATAATCCTGGATTTGTACCATCACCCATGAAAAACGGTAAGCCTGTATAAAATATTGATTTATGTGCATCATCAACCTGCATACTTAGCGCAAAATTCTTATTGTATTTTAATGGTGCCTGCTCAACACTGTAAGTTGTTGGTGGTGTATCAAAAGTTACAGTTATAGTAACACCAACAGGAGAAGTACCCTGTTGCGCATCAACATTTATTGTAGCTCCTACAACAATTATAAGTGTATATATGATATGTAATATTGACCTAAACATTAATTTCTTTTATAATTAAAATCCTTTACTTCGGGATAACTTACACTACGTGATTTTCTACTTTTACCCCGAGAATTGGTACTTTCTTTTGCATCAAAATAATTGTCGCTTGTAAAATTAAATCTATATCCAATTGTTATTTCGTGTGATCCTCCTGAGCCTTTATTTATGCCACCCATTCCAATTTCATAGGAATAATTAAAAACAAAACCATTGTAAATATGGCCTCCAAGATTAATGGCAAGAACCCCTCCACTTCGATAGAGCATACCTCCCCAAAAACGCCCCAAATATATTGCCATTGCCGAGATTTCAACACTAGATGGTTCATTTGCAGTATTACGAATCAAACCAGTTGTTTGAATCTGCCAGGTATTGTCAAGATCAAACATGTATGAAACATGAAATTGAAATTGACGTTGTACAATATACTTAAATGTAGCGCTTTGCTGATACTCATCATTTAGGCCAAATATTGTGGGCATACTTAAGCCGATATTTAATTTGTTCCAATTATAGTTTATCCCAATTCCGGCATTAAAAGCTGAACTATTGGTTTTGCCATTATTAATTAAGATGGGATCGTTTGGATCTATTCCGATTCCATTACCAGTATTTATTGATGCCTGATAGTATGTAGTCCAAACTCCAAAATATAAAAATTGATTATTTTCAACTTGTAATTTGTATGTCCAGCTAAGGTTAGCTCGAAATACTGATAGTATATCTGTTTTGTCAGTCATTATCTCACCACCAACCCACATTTTTTCTTTGTAAACATTACCAAATCCGTTTGCGCTAAAAGTACGTGGGCTGCCATCTATTTTAGTCCAGTCGTTTCTGTAATTTAAAAAGACTTCAGAATACCCGGTATACCCAGCTAAGGTGGGAGAAAGAGCATATGGGTTAATTAAATAATGTGTGCTGTTTGGAAGCTGCTGAGCATACAAAAACTGTCCTCCAAAAAGAAGGATGAGGATGAATATATATTTTTGCAGCTTTAACATAGATTATCTAATTATCGTAACTGCGCCTTTAAAAATTTTCCCATCTGAATCTTCAATTATATAATAATAAGTTGCTTGTGGTAATGGATTTCCATTATATTGTCCATCCCAATTGTTTTGATAATTGTTGATGGAATAAACTTGTTTGCCACTCCTATTGTAAACACCTACTTTAAATGGTGTAACTATCTGCGGATCATTAACGATCCACAAATCATTAAAGCCATCTCCATTTGGCGTAAATAAATTCATAATTTCATCACCTGTTGGCTGAGGAGATCCTCCCCACAGAGTATAAAAGCTCTGCTTTGCCTCACATCCATTACTGTAGCCATTAACGAAAAAAGAACCCTCTTCAGCAATCGTTACCGATTCGGTAGTATCACCATCAAACCACATTATGCTATCATAACTGGTAAAATTAGAGATTGTTAGCTTTGTTGTTTGATTCTTGACGAAGTACACTGTATCACTATTGTCTATTATACTATCATTTGGTGCTTTAAGAACAATGCTTGGGGATTCGATAATTTC
>CALDOI010000313.1 GCA_937912115.1 uncultured Bacteroidota bacterium
CAAATAAACAATGTACTCCAGAAAACAATGGGAATGAGAAATCCAAGAAACAATAGATATTTAGTTTTCATTCTAGTCGATATGTATTTCACCAACTAAGTACAAACTAGCTTTTCCGCCAATACTACATCTATCTCCATCATGCTTGCATATAAGCCTGCCTCCACGTGGTGATAATTGCTTGGCAACCATATCTTGTTTATTAAGTTTTGCTGACCAAAGTGGAATGAGTGATGTGTGGGCTGATCCGGTAACTGAATCCTCATCAATTCCCGATTGTGGAGCAAAAAAACGGGAGACAAAATCTACATTATTTCCAACTGCTGTTACAATCAACCCGCGGGCATCTAGTTTTGAGATGGCAGTTAAGTTGAGAATCACGTTTGCCACTTCTTCTTCACTTTCAACAATAGCTATATAATCTGTTTTCCCTTTTAATACTTCAATAGGTTTAATACCCATGCAAATTTCAATTTCTTTGATACTATTACTTCTTTCTAGTTTATCAACCGGAAAGTTAAAGAATAGTATATCACCAACTTTAGTTACCCTAAGTTCTCCACTTTGGGGTGAGTGGAAAATAATCTCGTCATCCTTAAAATCCAAAAAATTAAATATGACATATGCAGAAGCCAAGGTGGCATGTCCACATAGGTCAACTTCAATGGTAGGTGTAAACCATCTAATATCATATCCATTGCCGTTGTTTACAATAAATGCAGTTTCTGCCAAATTGTTTTCGGCAGCAATTTTTTGCATAATATTATCATCAAGCCAGGTGTTTAGTACACATACAGCAGCAGGATTGCCTGTGAATAGTTCTTCAGCAAATGCATCTACTTGAAATATTTTTATTTTCATAACTACTCTATTTATCAACTATCTTATTATCAATAACATTAATCTAATCAGGACAAATAATTGATGTTGTAATAGGCACACCTGTATCACTTATGGTCATACGCCAACATTGTCCATTTGCAGATTTCATTATAACTCCCTTATTAACATTTTCAATAAATATATCACCATCGTTAACTTTAATTAACCCATCACTGTTGATTTGTAATTTTTCATTTTGATTAAAATCGTTTCCTCCTACTAAGAAGCGCAACTTACCGTTATTGCTTTGGGATCTTAAAATGAGTCCAGAGGAGTTATATCCACCACTAAATACTGTATAGCCAGTATACCCTGATGTAAAACCATATGTATTTGAAAACGTAATTATATTTGCTGTTGAAATGTTACTTCCAGTTCCGGCCGAGATGTCAATTCTGCTTGCAGAACCATTATCATTACTGAGGTTTTCGATGGCAAGAACCTCTCGATTATATGTCTCAATTGAATTAGTTGTTAAAGTAAGTAATGCTGAAGAAGATGATGACCCCACACTAACTCTTTTGTTAGTATTAACAATATCATTATTCAATTGCCAATTACCTGAGTTTTTTGCGTACAATGCATATGGAACACTTAATAACTGGCTAGCACCTATTATCTGATAATTATTTCCTCCACTTTCATCCATCGCTACTTGAAGAAAATGATTGCCATTACCCCAATCAATATCCTCAAAAATACCATCCAATACAATACCATTTCCAATTTGAATGCTAAACAGGCCAATATCACTGGTGGTAACAGCATGTGTTTCAATATATATTTCAGAACCAGATAAATAACCTTCTAAAATCGCAATCTCTAATCCTATAGCTTTATTAGATAAAGGGTTACCACCTAAGTCCCTTGCTACACCCTGATAGTTAAATGCATCAGGTGCCTGTGCGAATAATATTTTTGTTAATAGAAATATACATACTGTTGAAATTAACTTTTTCATATTATTTAGTTTTTTGGATTTTAATTGTCTGGGAATAAACACTCTTATCTATTTGGAAGTTAATTAAATAAGTACCTATTGGTAAGTCATGTATTGAAAGTTTATCCACGATTTGCTGACCACTGACACTTTTTTTCAAAACCAATTTACCATTATTATCAAGCAGCTTTATCTGAACAGTTCTATGTTTAAGAAAATTCAATTCCACATGTAGCCAATTAGATATTGGATTAGGAAACACTTTTATACTACCAATATCTATAGGCAATTCATTAATATCAGTTAATTCATATGATTGATGGAATCCCTGAGTGATTTGATTGTTTGTATTTTGAATGGTGGTAATTGCAAGTTCACCTAATGTCCAGTCGATTGTAAAAGTCTGGCAAACAAATGTTTCTCCTGATGACGACAAAACCTCAGGACTTAAACTTTGAGATCGAATATTATTCATCGATAGTATAAATAATAATAGTAAAACGATTCTATTCATAAATAGCTTATTTGAGTTAGGTATTGTACTATTCAAATGTAATAATATTTTGAATAATAATTAATTCATTTTACAGTAACTTTTAGTTTCCTCCAATTCTTTCAATCTCATCCAATAACTCATCCAAAATTTGCGAATTTGTAGTAGGATTTATAAGCGTAGTTCGTAAATAAACCATATCATTTAGTATTGTTTGAACAATATAGAACTCACCATCTTTCAATAACTTACTTCTGATCTTACTGTTAAGATTATCTACATCAACACCAGTTACGCCAGGTTTGATAAATCTAAAACATACAATATTAGAATCAGGTTCAAGTGCAAGCTCAAAATTATTGCGTTCATTTATTTTTTTGGCAAACTCTTTTCCCAAGTCATATAAGTGGGTTACTGATTGGTCAAATACCTCTTCTCCATGAACCATAAGTATTGCGTAAAACTTAATGCTCATCATCAACTTAGTACATTCAATTGTTCTACGAGCCATGTTAAACCATTCCTCATCCTGATTCTTCTCCCAAAGGTATTGTGCCTTTTGACTGAATGTTGAATATGAAACTTCTGATTTTTTAAACATTACAAAAGTGAGTAAAGCCGGAGTCATAAGCATCTTATGTCCGTCAATCACAACAGAATCAGCCTTTTCAATACCAGAAAGCAAGTGCTTGTATTTTTTAGAAAAAATTGCACCTCCCCCATGAGCTCCATCAACATGAAACCAAAGCTCTTTGTGTTTACAAAATGTAGCTATGGCTTCCAGATTATCGTACATACCAGTTGAAGTGGATGGTGCACAACCCACAACTGCAATTACCTTA
>CALDOI010000314.1 GCA_937912115.1 uncultured Bacteroidota bacterium
GAGGGGCAATGGCCAATATATCAACTGACAATTTTGATGTAATTGCAAAAGAGCGCATTATATTTGACAAGCAACTTAGTGCCGAAGAAATAGAAATTATTGAAACCGCACGACAAAAGCGTATGGTAAGAAAAGTAATGTTTAAAAACTGGCATGAAAGTGAGGATTTTGTGCCCGGAAAACGAGCTAATGATCCAAATTTTGATGGCTTGCGCGAAGATATGCGTAATAGCATGATGGAAGTTAGAGAAATTGCTATTGCGCATAGTGATGAGCTACTTGTACATATGGAAACCATAAATAATAATTTTGATAGGCAGAGTAACAAAGGAGTACGCGGGATGAAAAATCAATGTGAAAATCCATGTGGACATATGGGAATGAAAAGAGGGAATAAACATGGTTCCATAACTCCTGTTGCCTTTCTTTTATTTGATCCTGAAAAAGAACAGGAATCAGTTTTGATTGAGGATGTAGTTAAAGTAAATATTTATCCAAATCCAATAGTGCAAAATGCAATAATTGCCATAAATGGCGCTATGGGTGAAAATGTTCAGATAACACTTTTGTCAAAGGATGGAGAAACTATAAGAGACCTCTACAATTCACGAAATATGGAAGAAAGCCTTGAGGTTAATTTTAGCGTTAAAGATTTAAGTAACGATATTTATCTGGTAAAGGTAACGAGCGGGCTCAATGAAATTACCCGTAAAATCGTAGTTGCCACTAAATAATCGAAAAAATTTTAGTTTAATCAAATTAATTGTTGGTTTTTACCCTCTGGGAATTAAAATTCTTAGGGGGTTATTTTTTCTCCCATAGATATTCCAACGCTGCAGCTCTTGGCTCACAGCCATCGGTTATAGATATTACAGCAAGCTTATTCAACTCTTTAATTAAGTAGTATTCTCCTTTAGCGCTGCAGTCTGGATCAGACGTGATTACCATAATATTTTCCACAAGATTAAATTCAGCATGTGAATTAGTGTGTCCTTCAACGGTGTCGAGCAATATCCAGTCGTATGAGTTATCGGTATTAAATCGCAACTCAACGTTGTATTGAATACCTTGGTAATCGGTTTGTAATACCGTCCATGAGCCATAAATGTCAGGCGTTTGAACACTATCATCATCTTTTTTACATGCTCCGGTTATTAATAAAATGGATAGTAATGAAATAATTGGAAATAGATATGTTTTCATTTTTATTAGGTTTGAAAGTAGTAAAACAATTTTTGAGTAAACTACTTGCTAATTAGGCAAATATAAAACAATTTTTTTACTGTTCTGTTTCTCCAAAAATCTTCACATCAATCAATCCGGACGAAGTTACTACACCTCGGTACATTCCCGGTGTATTGAAAGTCATTGTATAATTTCCTTCATGGTCAACAGCGATTATCCCACCACTTCCACCAATATTTTTAAGCTTGTTAAGAATTACATAATCTGCAGCTTCTTTTAAAGATAATTCCTTGTATTTCATTAGCGCACTTATATCATACGCAACCACATTTCTTATGAAAAACTCGCCATGACCCGTTGCTGATACTGCACAGGTACTGTTATCAGCGTAAGTTCCTGCACCAATTATTGGTGAATCGCCCACACGGCCTTTCATTTTATAGGTCATTCCACCGGTTGAGGTTCCCGCTGCAAGGTTGCCATAACTATCCAGAGCCACAGCACCAACTGTGCCGTATTTCTTAATTTCATTTTCGGCCTTTGCTTTTTTGTAGCTTTTCCAACGATCCACAGTAAAGAAATAGCTGCTATCAACTATTTCAAGGCCTTGTTTGCCGGCAAAACTATCGGCCCCATCTCCTGTAAGTAGAACATGTTTGGAATTTTCCATCACTGCTCTCGCTGCAAGTATTGGGTTTTTAATTGTGTGAACACCTGCCACAGAACCCGCTTCTGTTGATCTTCCATCCATTATGGAAGCATCCATCTCAACTATGCCCTCTTCAGAAAAAACAGCTCCTTTTCCGGCATTAAACAATGGTGAATTTTCCATTATCAAAATTGCTTCTGTAATAGCATCCAGACTGCTTCCTCCCATTTTAAGAATATTCTCTCCGGCTAATAATGCTTCATTTAGCTTATTAATGTATGCTTCTTCCTTTTCAGGAGAAAGATTTTCCCTCAAAATAGTTCCTGCTCCACCATGAATTACCAATACATATTCTGGCTTCTTTTCAGAATTATTACTATTGCATGAAATAATTGCTAATAATGTGATAAACAATACAGTTACAAGATGTTTCATATTAGTTATTTTATTATCAAGTTAAAGTAGTACCCTGCAACCTGCCAGCAGTCAGACTGGTTTCATTGCGGATACTTTAGTTTCAATGAACATTATTTATAATTATAGTCCGGAGCTTGAAGCTTGAAGTCAGAAGAAATTCTTCAAGCTTCTGACTTCCGGCCGTTAGAATTAATATTTGGTGAATTTCATTCACTTTTTAAACCAATGTATGTTCTATGCTTGTTATTTAGAAATAATACCTGAAATAACACTTTTAATATCAACCAGGTCAAACATATCAGCCGAAGTAATCAAAATTACAATAACAATTACCCACTTAACAAAAACCACACCCTTTGAAACTGCAAGCCGGGAAGCAATTAATGCACCAATTACACCACCAATTGCCAGTAGCAATCCATATTTCCAGTTAACCTGATTATACCACAAAAAAATTATGAGAGTAAACGGGGCATACATCAATACAACAAATACTTTTATTGCATTGGCTTTAATTAAATCAAAGCCGGCGCAACCTACAATTCCTGCAAGCAGAAAATAACCAACACCCATATGTATAAAACCTCCGTAAATTCCAATAAAAAAGAATATTACATAGGTAGACCAGGTAAGTGGTTTCTCGCTGATATTCGATCTGCCATAAATAAATTTTTGTGGCTTGTACAGAATGAAAACCAGCATTATCAGCATAATTACACCGATTGCCTTTTCAAAAATATCTTCACGGATATCAACCGCAAACCAGGCCCCAAGTAGGGAGCCTAATACTGCTGGAATGGATAACAGCAAGGCTTTTCGGGTTTCGAGTACTTTTTGCTGTCTAAAGCTTGTTGTGGCCGTGAGAGTTTGAATTGTAATCATAACTCTATTGGTTCCATTGGCCATTGATGCTGGCAAACCGAGCATCATAAGTACCGAAAGGGAGATAATACTACCTCCACCTGCCAAGGTGTTAATGAAACCAACTAATAGCCCAGCGGTGATAAGGGTAATTATTTCAACCAAAACAAAACTATTTGATTAGATTAATCTTTTTTCTTTAATGCATCCCAACCTTGGGCTTTTAGCTCAATTGATGTATCATCATTTGTTATAAGTCGTTCTCCTTCCGACACATCTGTCATATATCCAATAATAGAGATGCTATCCAGATTATTAACTTTCTCGTAATCATTTTGATCAACTGTAAAAAGTAATTCATAGTCTTCACCTCCATTCAAGGCTGCAACTGTTGGCACTATATTAAACTCTTTTGCAAGATCGAATGTGGTTTGATCGATTGGGATTTTTTCCTCCGAGATAACACAACCGGTATTAGATGCTTTGCAAAGATGCATAACATCTGATGCAAGTCCGTCACTTATATCTATCATTGAGGTAGGAACAATTTTCTCTTTTGCGAGCAGATCAACTATATCAGTTCGGGCTTCAGGCTTTAACTGACGCTGAAGCAGATAATCATGTTGGGTTAAATCAGGCTGAATATCCGGGTTAGCCTGAAATGCCTTTTTTTCTCTTTCCAGAATTAGTAATCCCATATATGCACCACCAAGATCACCAGAAACACAAATCAAATCATTTACTTTTGCTCCTTTTCGGTATACAACCTTGTCTTTTTCTACCTCACCAATTATAGTACCTGATATAACCAGTCCCGAAGCACTTGATGTTGTATCTCCACCAATTAAATCTACACCATAAACTTCGCATGCTTTTCTAATTCCAACATAAATCTCTTCGATCGCTTCAACAGAAAACTTTGCTCCCACACCAATTCCAATAAGAAGTTGTTTAGGCTTACCATTCATAGCAGCTATATCAGAGAAATTAACTATGGCCGCTTTATAACCAAGATGTTTCAATGGAGTATACATTATATCAAAATGAACACCTTCCAGAAGTAAATCTTTTGAAACCAGCGTTAACATATTGTTTTTGGGTTTAATAACCGCAGCATCGTCACCAATCCCAAGCAAAGTAGTCTTGTTTATCGTTTTAATGTCGGCAGTTATCTTATCAATTAGGCCAAATTCCCCCAACTCCGAGACAGGAGTTAATTGTGTGTTTGAATCATCCATCAATGTTAATTTTATGCAAAAATAATTGAATTATTTTAACACAATAATATTTAGATTTTGTAACCTGTTAATGGAAAAATTTATAGTTTCACACTCTCTTAAGGATCGCATATAAAACTAATTATTATGATAGATTTAAAATTTGACTACTCCAATGCTTTGGATACTATAAATCAACAGGATGTAATTGATTTCCAGAAAGAAATAAACCAACATTATAGCTCCCTTAAAGCTAAAACAGGAAAAGGAAATGATTTCTTGGGATGGATGGAACTACCAAGTGAAATCAATGAAAATTTAATAAACAAAATTGAAGAACTGGCAGAAGAAATTAGAATTAAGTCGAAAATATTCGTAGTAATCGGGATTGGAGGCTCTTATCTTGGCGCAAGAGCAGTAATTGAGGCTTTATCGCACTCGTTTGCGCATCTTAATAAAAGGGATGGAAATCCAATTGTAATATATGCTGGTCAAAATATTAGTGAAGATTATACTTCAGAGCTACTGACATTACTTGATGATAATGATTATTCATTGGCAGTTATTTCAAAATCAGGCACTACTACTGAGCCAGCAATTGCTTTTAGATTATTGAAAAACCATCTGGAAAGTAAATATGGCAAACTTGATGCAAAGGATAGGATTATTGCAATTACAGATAAAGAAAAAGGTGCGTTGAAACAGTTGGCCGATGATGAAGGCTACCAAACTTTTGTTGTTCCTGATGATGTTGGCGGACGTTATTCTGTGCTCACACCTGTAGGTTTACTACCGATTGCTGTTGCCGGTTTTAATATTAGAGAACTCATTGCAGGCGCGATAAAAATGAAAGATCATGTTGAGTCATCAACTTATATAAGCGATAATCCTGTTTCGGCCTATGCTGCTACTCGAAACGCTTTGTACAATGCGGGTAAAACGATAGAAATTACTGTTAATTATGAACCTAAACTATACTATTTTACCGAGTGGTGGAAACAGCTTTATGGCGAAAGTGAAGGTAAAGAAAATAAAGGAATTTTTCCTGCCGGAGTAGGTTTTACTACCGATTTACACTCAATGGGTCAATACATACAGGAAGGGTTAAGAAATGTATTTGAAACAGTTATATCCGTTGAGAAACCATCTCATAAACTTAGAGTACCCAGTGATGCAAAAGATTTGGACGGATTAAATTATATTGCCGGTAAACCTTTGCATGAGGTAAACCACATGGCAGAAACAGGAACAACATTAGCTCATATTGATGGTGGTGTACCAAACCTTAAAATATCTATCCCTAATATATCAGAAAATACCCTGGGGCAACTTATTTATTTCTATGAAATGGGATGTGCAATAAGCGGATATATATTAGGAGTTAACCCCTTTGACCAGCCAGGAGTAGAAGCTTACAAAAAGAATATGTTTGCATTATTGGGTAAACCCGGGTTTGAAAAAGAAACAGAAGAAATATATAATAGATTATCGCTTTAGAATGGTTGGTTTATAACAATGTCAGGTATTTAGAATAGAGTTTTAGTTCACATATAAATATCATTTTACCAGATTTGAATATTTTTCCAATGGCAATAACTTATGCTTCCAAAAGAATTTGATATTCAGGCACTAAGAATCGTTGAGACCTATGACGAAATAAAAAAGAATAGTAGGTTAGATGATGATTTGTTTATAACATCCATGATAAATTATAGGGATACTTATATCCATGTTTTAACAAATGCATCTAATTTCATGATTTATATTTCCTTTGATCAATGCCACGAAGGTGACACAAAGGGCATCACAATGTAGCACAAAGTTCTACCTTGGTAAGAAATCGTATTCATCAAAAATGTGTGGTCTGATTGTTATTTGTAAAATAATATTAATATCACCCTTTGTGGACCTTCGTGAAATACTTTGTCCGCCATTGTAATAGAAACCATTTTGTAGAATTAATACAGGTCGTTCACTATAGTATTCGCTAAATAGTATATAAATTAAGATGCGTTTGCCCTAACCCCTAGTATCCAATATATCCAAGTCTTAAATTATTCATATATTTGCAGCCCGAAAAATCAGAATTTTAAATTAAAAAAATAAATATGTCAGAAGTAGCTGTAGAAAATCTACAATATAAAATTGCAGACATTGCGTTAGCCGATTGGGGACGCAAAGAAATTGAAATAGCAGAAAAAGAAATGCCAGGTTTAATGGCAATTCGTAATAAACATGCTGCTGAAAAACCATTGCTGGGAGTAAGAATAATGGGCTCATTGCACATGACAATACAAACAGCAGTATTAATTGAAACATTAGTTGCCCTTGGAGCAGATGTAAGATGGGCCAGCTGTAATATATTTTCAACTCAAGATCATGCTGCAGCTGCAATTGCTGTAACGGGAACTCCTGTTTTTGCATGGAAAGGTGAAACACTTGAGGAATACTGGTGGTGTACAAAACAAGCATTATCATTTCCTGATGGATTAGGACCACAATTAATTGTTGATGATGGTGGTGATGCTACTTTATTAATACACAAGGGTTTTGCTGCCGAAAAGAATCCTTCTATTCTTGATGTTGAACCATCAAGCGAAGAAGAAGGAGAAATCCTGAGCATACTAAAATCTATCTTAAAGGAAGATCCACAAAAATGGCACAGAGCTGTAAAAGACTGGAAAGGAGTAAGTGAAGAAACCACAACAGGAGTACATCGTTTATATCAAATGTTCGAAAAAGGTGAATTGTTGATTCCTGCAATTAATGTGAACGACTCTGTAACTAAATCAAAATTTGATAACCTATATGGTTGTCGTGAGTCATTAGCTGATGGGATTAAGCGTGCCACCGATGTAATGATTGCAGGTAAAGTTGTTGTTGTTGCCGGTTATGGCGATGTTGGAAAAGGATCTGCTCATTCGATGCGTACTTACGGAGCTCGTGTTATTGTAACTGAAATTGACCCTATTTGCGCTCTTCAGGCAGCAATGGAAGGCTTTGAAGTTTCAACAATGGAGGAAGCTGTTAAAGAAGGAAATATTTTTGTTACAACTACCGGAAACAAAGATGTTATCACAGCTAAACACATGTCGCAAATGAAAGATCAGGCAATTGTTTGTAACATTGGTCATTTCGACAACGAAATCCAAGTTGTACAAATGGAGGCAATTACCGAGAAATTAAATATTAAACCTCAGGTTGACAAATATACTTTTGCTGATGGTCATTCAATTTACTTGCTTGCTGAAGGACGTCTTGTAAATCTTGGTTGTGCAACAGGGCATCCATCATTTGTAATGAGTAATTCATTTACTAATCAAACCCTTGCACAACTCGATCTTTGGGAAAAGAAAGATGAATATGATGTTGGTGTTTATCGCTTACCTAAATATCTTGATGAAGAAGTTGCTCGTTTGCACCTAGATCAAATTGGTGTTAAACTAACAAAACTAACTAAAGAACAAGCTGATTATTTGGGCGTTAATGAAAACGGGCCATACAAACCTGAACATTACAGATATTAATACTGGTTTTAATAGACATAAAAAAAGGTGCTTCCCAATAAGAAGCACCTTTTTTTATGAATAAGGCAGGCTAAAACGGAGTTAATGTTATACCAACTGATATTGGATACATTTCCTGACCGCGACCTTTTTGAAATAGGTTGGAAATTTGGTAATAACCAAATAAATTAAATGACTTATAACCTGCACGAAGGGTAAATCCATATGCCCAATCTTCTGTATTGGAAATATTTTTTCTCTTAACATTGGTTCTTCCTCTATCTTCATTAGGTAAGTCACCAATATACTTATCCTTAGCACTCATTAAATATCTAACCTTAAATCCAGCACCGAATTTAACACCACTTTTCAATCTGATTTTAAACTCCAGAGGCACACTTATATAAGTTAGATTTATTTTACTTCTTTGATAAACCTGTGCAATTGGCACGAATACAATAGTGTCGGCTGTTATATTTTCAATTCGGGTATTGCTGTACATATTATGGTTGTCGATCCCAAGTCCAACAGAAAAGAATGAATTACTCTCGGCTAATTGAAAATTGTACATACTAAAAATATTGAATCCCTGATTTATTGTACGTAGATCCATATTATTTGGCATATTCTGCCATAGATCGGTGAAAAAGTCAGCACCTATCGTGATTTTCCTTTTGGCATCTTCGCTAACTATTTGTGAAAATGAATTTCCAACAAAAACAAAAACAATGATTACTAATAATATGGTTTTAAAGTTTTTCATTTTATGATTTTTTGCAAATATACTAATTAGAGGTATTATATGTGTTTTATTGTACGATTGTTAAAAACTGTAATCATTATTATTTGGAAATTAATTTTTCAATAATATCCTCCACTCTTCCTGAATTCCAACTGGCAACTCCTTTTTTGCTAAGAACAATAGTACCATCTTTGCTAATAATGAATGTTGTAGGAATACTTTGGCTGGCGAAATCATTTGGCACGTTGTTACTTTGGTAGAAAGGTAGTTCCTCGAAATTATTCTTCTTAGAAAATACCCTGACTTTTGCTCTACTTTCGTTACTAACCAGAATAAAATTAATTTCACTACCATATTTTTCATAAAGTTCAGCAATACCAGGCAATTCCGCAATACACGGAGGACACCACGTGGCCCAGAAATTTAAGAATATAGGTTTATCATTTAAGGATTCAAGGGACACAGCATTTCCTTCCATATCCAATATCTGCCAATTCTTTGATTGATTGTTGATTTTAATTTGGTCGTCAATATCTAACGTGGATGGAGGAAAAGAAGTAAGTCGGATGAAAAAGGATGCAACCTCCGTCCGTGTGGATGGTATTATTAATAACACTAGAAGTAGTACAAATACTATATCAGAAAGTATACTATACCATTTTTTTTTAAGGTAGGTATCTACTCTTTTTTTAAAACTGAATCGAGCCACAATTTGGTTTATGAATTATAATAATTCTGCCCTCCTGTCGAGCAATTCGTTTATTTGATCTTCACTTAGATCAGGATTCAATAACATAAGGTCGATTTCCTGAATGGAAGATCCGGTGCTGCTAATTTGAATTACTGGTTCAACATCTTCAATAGTTGTAAACTCTTCTTCTTCTCCAAGCTGATCTTTTAATTGTTTTACTAAATCGCTTACCATCTGTTTTACGGGCTCACCAAACTGGCCCTGAAGTTGTTGCCCAATTTGATCCTTCATGTTTTCGTAGTTACTAAAAAAAAACCGGAATTGTTTTAGCATCATACCGTCTACTCCAGGCACATTATCCAACGACTGAGTTTCAACAAGTTTTTTAAATAATCTGAACAACTCGTCCAAATCTTTATTAAATTTTTCATCTTCCATAATAGTTGCAAAATTAGTAATAATTGATTTTTGCTTTAGTATGAGATTGTTAAATAATTACAAAATTGTGTATTTGCATTTAAAATTGGTTAAAATAAGCCAACTACACCCTATACAAACTTATATTCACAGGTTTTTATTACTTGTTTATTGTACTATCTGAAACAGGATTCCTAAAGTCTACAGAATATATTATTGCTTCCAGTTGTCGCAGCAAATTTCGTTTTTTCTTGTTGGGATGATAAACATAGCCCATGATGGTTAATATTTGGTTATTATTTGGATCTACAAAAGTATAGCTAACAAACGGCCCTCCCATAAAATCATGTTCAACATTCCAAACCCCACGCATTTCAATAGCATATTCTGAAGCAAAATTTTCAATTTGTTTTGTTAAGGGCTTAATAAACTCATCGGTAATTGCCATATAGGTTCCTTCTGACTCACCCGGAATATACTGCTTTAAGTCACGATTTGTACGAGCAACAATGCTGTTTTCCGAAAATTGTTCTTTATCAGCATAAGGTTCTGAAATTATCACAATCCCCTGACTAAAATCTGGAACCTCTTTTCTTATCCACATAAAGCCCGGTTCGTTTTTGGCGACATAAAAACCTTGAGGGACAATAATATTCAGGTTGAACTTTTTTCTTACCTCATTTAATACTTTGTTTTTCGAGCTTGGTCGGAATACAGTTAATATTCTACTTCTTTCAGCTTCACTATAATCAGTTATTATCCCTTCTGCATATTTAGGAAAATCGTTTACAAAATCATCTTCAGATGGTGATGTAATTCTAATAATACGTTGTGGACTCGACCACTTGTCTTCAAACGATTCCACCATAGTGGATTTGGCTTTTGAGTCAATATTAATTATCAGTATGTTCCTGTGTTTTTTAAACATATCCGAAAAACTAACTACATTTATATGAGCTATTTCGAACAGTGGCTCGTTTTGCATTAAACCGTATTGCTCCTCCCCGAGATACTTTTTTATTTCCTGTCCGATTAAATTATCTTTTTGTTGATCGTTTTGCATTACTACCAACACTTCTGAGGTATTGCCTATTGATCGTACTTTGGTGGACTTGCTTTTACCACTGTTGCAGGAAATTAAAGAAAGGATAGATACTAGTAATACAAAAATTGGTAATAATCTGATGGTTTTCATTTAATATATATTTACGGTGTATTAAATAGTACACAAAAGTCGTTCCATTTTAACCAAATATCTACCCTCTCATTAAAGTGTACAAATAACTATAACTTTTTTGGATGAGGTGAATTAGAATTAACTTACAATAGCAATCTTTATTTTTTGACCGGGGTTTAGCCGGTTTGAATTTTTAAGATTATTAAGTGATTTTATTTTATCAACCGTTACTCCATCGTATTCTTTGGCAATGTCCCAAAGAGTATCACCTTTGCGTACAATATGATAAAGATATTTTCCAACCTTAACTGAACTCGTTGTTTTTTCAGCGGGCTTATAAACAATGAGTTTTTGTTTTGGATAGATTTTTGAGTTTGATAAATTATTCCATTCCTTTAAGTCGGTAACTGTACAACTATAATTCTTTGCAATTAATCCCAAATTTTCGCCATTTTTAACAATATGACTCGATTTCTCGGATGAACGCATTACAGGGGTTGATGATTTTTGATAGAAATTACTGCTACCCGAACCATATAGCACAAGTTTTTGTCCGGGATAAATTGTACTGCTTTTTAAATTATTCCATCTTTTAATCTGGTCAACATAAACACGATTTCGTTTTGCAATTAATCCTAGACTTTCACCGCTTTTAACGATGTGAATGTTACGATCTTTTACCTTTTGAATTTCCACAAGGAGCTTGTCACGCTCAATTCCTTTTCGTGTTTTGAAAGCATAAAGTTGCTGCTCATTATTTAGAAATTCTGCAGTGTAAGTACGTGGTATTCTTATTGTATATGTTTTTTCTGCACTAGCAGGTATAATGTTCATTTTAAACTGAGGATTCAAAAACTTTAGCTCATCCATTGGTATTCCTAACATCTCATTAAGCTGATCAAATGCAAGTACATCGTTAATAGTAACAGTATCAATGTCGTAATAGAACATTCCGGGGCGCATTGGGTAAATATTATGCTCAGAAGCATAGTTCATGACATAATTAACCGCAATAAAAGCAGGAACATAACCACGTGTTTCCCTTGGCAAAAATGGCCATACAGCCCAATAATTTTTTGTTCCTCCGGCTCGGCGAATAGCTCTGTTTACATTTCCGGCTCCAGAATTATATGCAGCCAATGCAAGCGACCAATCATTATAAATATCATGTAAATCGGTTAGGTGTTCACATGCGGCAATTGTTGATTTATAAGGGTCGTATCTGTCGTCGACCAATGATGTAACCGTTAACCCATAAACCTTGCCTGTTCCATACATAAACTGCCAGAGTCCTTTTGCTCCCATGTGCGATCCTGCTGAAGGATTTAGTGCTGACTCAACTATGGCAAGGTATTTTATTTCAAGAGGCATATTATACTTGTCCAACGCTTCTTCAAACATTGGAAAATATATTTCTGCCAAACCAAGCATTTTAGCAGTTAGCTTAGGTTTTTTAACGGCATATAGATTAATGTAGTTTTTAACTTCTTTATTGTATGTTAACTCGAAGGGAGTTTCCCTGTTAAGAGCTTCAATACGTTGCTCGTAAATTGAATCGGGATAAGTGGGTACTTCATCATGTTTAAATCCATAATCAGTCATTATGGATGTGTCGACTGAAAAGAAGTTCTCTTGGTAGAACCTAACATACAGCAGACTATCAAGAGTTCTGACAATATCTGAATCAACTACCAAAAAATCAAAGTCTCCTTTGGCCAATTCAATGTCTGATTGAAAAAGTTGATAAGAAGTGTCGATTTCGGATATATTTAATTCCTGATCTTTACTAATCAGAACTTCATCAACAATGATTGTAGTATCAGATTTGATTATTGTGATGGTGTCTTTTGTAGATTCAGCAAAAATATTAGTAGCTACGAGTAGTATAATTGCTAATGCACTAGTTTTTTTAAACATGTTCATATGAGAGTTTTCAGTATAGTAAACGCATTTTGTTGCAAATTTATTTGTTTGAATGAAGTATTATTTTTTCAAATTGAAAATTAATGAACAACAATAAGTTAGTTACTTTGAATATTCATTTAAAATCCATTTTCTTTGATTATGGCAATATAATGATTTCTTTTTTTGAAGAAGAATAATAGTGGAGTAATGGATTTATGGAGTGTTGAAAAAATTATAAGGATTGAAATGGTATCCAGATCTAATCTATTTGCAAAGTTGAAGTTCATTTTTGATTACAAGAAAAGTTATAAATTTTAACTAAAATCAATTTTTAAATCTGCGAATCTGTGGCAAAATATTTTTCAAATACTAATTGGCAGACTGATTGCATCTAAACCGAATAGTTATCAAGATGTTAAAATAAGTATTTAAATGTACATCCCAAATAATTTTTATGCAATACATCCACCCAATAATCCAACACTCCATGGTACATTCTTGTGAATTTAAAGCACTCTATCAGCACAATCTAAGTTCCCCTTTTTAGATTGTGGAATCTTTAGGTATTTATATGAAAAACAAAACCCGTTAAGCCAATAGCAAAACGGGTCATTTAATTTTTATTTATTAGTTAGAGTTTTAATTTCTTTTTTATTGCATCAGTCCACTGGGATATTCTTTTTTCTGAAAGCTCCGGTTCGTTATCAACATCCAGAGCAAGACCATAAAATTTACCGTCTTTTTCGCCATCCGAATCGGTATACTTGTAACCTTCTGTTGGCCAACGGCCAATAGTTTTAATGCCTAAGGTTTCCATTTCCATATTGTAGATGCCAAGGCTATCAACAAAATGGTCGGGATAGAGAACCTGGTCGCCCAAGCCAAATGAAGCTGCAACGATGTTTGTTATGCCCTTTTCTTCAATATTTCTAAAAAATGCATTCCATTCATTATCGGCTTTAGCTTCTTGCCAGTCTTCGGCACCAATTGTTGAGTGTCCCAGGATCATAAGATCATAATTCTCAAGATTATTAATATCGAAACTAACAACATCACTTATGTCAATTGTAAGAGGATCAAACATGTTGTAAACCTTGTGGGCTGTTCTTTCAACGTTACCACCCATTCCCCAGTACAATAGAATTACTTTTTTCATTTTATTTCCAGTTTTTGAATTGGTAAAAATACAAAAACTTAATATTTATATGATACCCACGAATCATATTTAATCGCTTAGAATTATCTTTAGGTTTTCTATCTCATCTTCATTCTCAAACATAATCACATAATAAATTCCCGATGGCAACTGTTTGCCATTATCATCTACATCATTCCATATTATTTTCGAATTACCGGGCAGTGCTGCCCCATTAAACAATACTCTTACACGCTGCCCATAGTTATTATAAATCTCAATTTTGTAATTACTTTTGTGTGTATATGTAGCTGTTATAGTTGTTCTACTACTAAATGGGTTAGGCGCAGCTACAAGTAATTTTTCCTTGTCTTTTTTTATTGGGTTGTATTCATTAACTCCAACTGTAGGATTCCACTCGTATGCACCCATATCAATTGCATCATTAAAAATACGTGGGTTTCCTGCCAGGTCTGTTTCCGGTAGTACAATCCACTCGGGTATTTCAAGTGTGCCGGCATCAATGCAAGGTGAGTTTTCGCTTAGGTTATAGGGAAATTCTGTACCACCGTAAAACAGAGGGTTAGCATCGATATTTGATACATCGTAATGTAATTTTGTAAGCCCAGGCTCAACATCTATACTTTCTATTCCACCTTCGATTAGTGAGTTATAAATCTCCATCTTTACCGTATCCTGAGATTCATTATATGATAATGATAATGGAGTGATTCCTTCGTTATAACTAATACAGTTATACATATAAAGGCTTGCATCATGCGATGAAATTGAAGAATAATTATTTGTTAATAAAGTGTTGTTTGTAAATGTGCAGTTTAATAAGTATAGATCTGCAAATAACCAATTTGAAATAGACATTTGGTTATTACCTGTAAAAAGTGTATTTACAACTACATTTTTGCTTCCTCTGGAGGATAAAGCTATACCTCCAATATTTCCTGGGTTATTAAAATCAGGCATATTATCAATAAACTTACAATTGTAAACCCAGCACGTATCACCTTCTGCACCACTAAGAGAAGCACTTGTTCCACCTAGTGTATTTGTAAACCTACAATCCTTAATAATTACATTATTACTATTAATGGGGGTAAGCGCTCCTGATGTACCATTCCAACAATGAGTTAAATTAACACTATCTATTAACACATTATCGTTTTGTTGATAAAGGTTAGTAAATGCAGATCCAAATTCAAACCCGTTATATTTTTTATAACCTCCGTGTTTTATTGTCATTCTTTGATAACTATAATCTGATACTTCAGTATTTCCCTTTGCAATACATGTTAAATATCTACCATCAAGAATAACACCATTGCAACTTTCGCCTTGAATAATTGTAAAGGGGCGATTGCAAAGAGGGAATGCTTCGTAATTAGTTGTATCACAATAGTATCCATTAGCCAAATGAATTGTGTTTTTTTGTATAGTATCAATGGCAATACTCGATAAGGCATATGCAATAGTACTAAAAGCATTTGATGGGTTTAGTCCACTGTTATTATTGTTTCCTGTAAGTGGATTAACATATACATCAGAATCTATAGGGCTGAAAAATGCATGGTCTGTACTAAAAGTATAATTCTCAACCTGAAATCCAGAATCATCTGTTGAATGAATATGGTATGGTGTTGGTAATAAAACCGAGAATGTATCAAATACAAAATGCATAATCATTTCTTTGTTACCTTGTGTAATATCGCATCCTGCACCGGAATAATTATTATAGATACTACATTTATTTAAGCTGTCAAATGTTGTAACGCTTTTGTAGCCAACGGATATCCCACCTGTTCCATAAGCCTGATTTCTGTATATACTGGTTCCTGAAAGAGAAAGAAAAGAATATTCATCACAGTGTATTCCTCCCGAAAAGTGGGATGCTTTATTATCTTTTACAACACAATTAACTACTGTTGCAGATGAATGATCCATAAAAATCCCTCCTCCATAAGTTTCATTGGTATAAATATTTAAAAATCCACTCCCATGTTGTAGCGTAAAACCATAAAGTACAGCATTTGTTTCTCCACTTCTAAACAAAATACAACTACCTGTTTTATTGCCATCAATAATAGTCGTGTATTTATACAGTTCATCACCCGTTGTTAGCATCAGACTGGCTAGAGTGATATTTTTTCCTATAAAGTCCACATTTTCGTAATATGTACCGGGCCATACCAATATTGTATCACTATTTGTTGATGAATTGATGGCATCCTTTATTATTGTGTAGTCGCCGCTGCCGTCATGTTTTACGGTAAGCGTGTTGGCAAAGGAACCCAGCATCAAACATATGAGAATGATTAATAATGGATATTTAATTTTATTTTGATAATTGGTCATTGGTCATTAGTCATTGGTTGTATGTCACTGGCATTTATAATTATCATTTTGTGCATGTCCATATATCGAATTTTTGTCATTCTGAGCAGAGCGAAGAATCTCTATTGTTAATCTCCATTAGAGATTCTTCATTCCGCAAGCTCCATTCAGAATGACAAGCATCACATTTGGCATTAATTAATTACCACTTTCTTACTTATAACATCATTGTTGATTTTTAGTTTTATTATGTAAAGTCCCTTGTTTAGTTTTTTGCCGGTATCTCCAATTAGTTTCCATTCAAACGAATGCGAACCAATTGGTTGTTCGGCACTGAGTAAAGTAGCTATCTTTCGGCCATAATTATCATACGCAATAATGCTAACCATCGAAGTTTTGTTAACATTATAAACCATATTGATATTTTTACTTGCAGGGTTTGGGAAAATGTTAAAAGTGAGCTTTATGTCGGTATTTTTCTGCACCTTTTCATCCTTAAACGATATAAAATACATATCCTTATTTTCTCCTGTTTTAATAACTCGTTTTTCATGTATTCGTGTAGTTTGGTTGAGCACATAATAATCGCTTATGCGTTGATTATTTGATGATTTGGTACCGAAATGCTCTTCTAAAACAACACTGTCGCCAGGGTTTGTGCCAAGATAACCCTTTATTATTGCCAATGTATCCTCGGGTGTTATTGTGCAGGCACCAATACAACTATCGTTAACAAATGCTCCCATTTCGAGTGCATTTTCGGTGCTGTCGAGCTCAATAATAAATGCCGAATAGTCGGCGGTTTCGGTATAAGTATAGTATTCTGCCTCTTCATCGATGGCAGGAGTTGGAGGATTGAAATAACTATTCCACTTAAAGTCGGGAATATCGGAATATGGCTTTAATACAACCATTTCGCCATAGGCAATATTGTGGGTTTGCTTATCACAATACCAATTGAATGGGTCATAAGGAGTAGGTTGAGGCCCTTCCATTGGTATTCCATAATAACAAAAATAGTCCTGATGTTTAATAGTATAAATCTGGTCTTTAAAATCGGCTATTGCATCAAAAATATCCTGCTTTTCAAATAAAAAGTAGCCAACCCAGTTTTCTTCAGTTTCAATAAGTTCAATAGTAGTATTTGGATCTTCAACATTACCTGTTAATGTTAGAGTATTTGCAGTTGTTGGATAAGTGTATAGTTTGTACCCCCGATAACTATAAGTTTGGTTCATATCATTATCTGAATAATACCAAGCTTGTTGATCCTCAATATTATAACTTGCGTAAACAATTTCTGGATTTGTTGCTTCAACATCATAATACTCTAATCTTAAAGAACTATATTGATTCCCAAAGTTAGTTTTGTTAAAAACTGATGCTGTTGGCCACGGGTCATAAGTTCCTGATACACCATTACCCTCATGCCTCGGTATTGAGATCCAGTTAATTCCGGCATCCAGATTTAGTTCTTCAAGAGGTGTAAAGCTCACCTTACTCACACTAATATGGCCACCATTTGGCAAATAAATGCTATTGGTGTAAGGGTTAATATGTGGGGTTGTAATGTTATTAAAGAAGAAATGGGGAAGATCGTATGAGTGATCATAATCAGGGAAATAGGTTGCCATGCCTAAGGGAGTTATTTCCCATGTTGGATTTGGGTTATTGGGGTTAAATGAATATAAGCTTACCTGTCCATCTCCCAGTTTCGGAGCATCGATTTTTCGGTAAACATAAATTCTCCCATCGTAGGGGTTAGAAAATATATTTGCAATTTGACCTTTACAGTCCGTATGATCTATGTTAAACATGTTAAATTCAAGTCCAAATTCACCCATCGTAATAGTCCAAATTTCAAAAATTCTATTATCAACGGTACCGGTTACAGTTTTATCTTTTACACCAAAAAGCATATCGTGTGTACTACTATATGCAATATCAATAAAATGGTGTGAATGACTATCAATCTCTGATGAATTAGCGGGAGGGTTTAAATAATCATATTCATAAAACATTTCGCCAACAACAAATAGTTTGCCATAGTATTGCGATGATTCATCAGCACCTTTGCTTGATGGGCAAATAACCTTGTATGGATAATCGGTTAAGTTAAATTGGTTAACAATTACATCCGATAACACAACCAGTTTACCGGGAGGGATGATTGGATCAGAACCTTCGCTACGGAAAATACTACTTGCTTCAGTATTATATGGCTGTAATTTTTGCTCTTGCACGGTAAAGGTTGCATATACTTTTTCATCAGATGGATTATAATCGAAATTAGCAAAATAATAAGTGGAAATACCACCTTCATATGTTTCAAAATCAGTTAGTACACCTGATGCCACAACACCATATTGTGTATCGGTGGCATCATAAATATTTATTTTGGGATGTTGCCCATCTTCATATTGCATATTTGATGTTATATACAAACGGCCTTGCGGCGATATAAACATTTCTTTTGCATATTGCCCCGATGTAATGATAATTGGATCTTCTAAACTATTATCACTTGCATTAAGTACAATAATATTAGCCTCACCAGGTTTAAACTTTGAAATCAGGAATTGATCCTGAAAAGGGTTGTATATTACATCCCCAACTGCTGTTTCAATATTAATATATGTAAGTGGTCCATTGGGTGCAGTATACGAATATAATCCTGTATTATATGCATTAAGCTTATTAAAGAACATGAGTTTGGAACCATCTGAATTTGCCACAATATGATAAACAGGATATGCGGTTTTTATGGTTTCCTCATGTCCATAGTCTGCTCCATCATAATTAAGTACTTCCAAACCATTTGCCGTAATAATATCTCCAATAGTTGAACCTCCACCATTGCTCACAGGCAGATCCATATTTACAACAGTTTGTTGGGCACTTAGTCCAATTGAAGAAATCAATAATAGAAATAAAATAATGCGCATTCTAAAGGTTGCTACGTTTTGTGTTTTGTGTTTTGTGTTTTGTGTTTTGTGTTTTCATGATATTAGGTTTAGGATAAATTAATCCGATAAAGATAAGTAAATCTTTCACAACAATAAAGCTACAAATATGTTTCCTTAAAACAATGTATCTATATTTGCATCAAAATAAACTTTCGTAAAATATAATGAAGAAATTTTACCGAGTACTGGCATATATTAAACCTTATTATGGTTACGCAGGATTGAATGTGTTATTCAATATATTAACTATTGTGTTTTCTCTATTTTCGTTTGCATTGCTTATTCCTTTTTTGAACCTATTGTTTGGTATAAACGAACTTGTTACCGAAAAACCCGTATTGGAGTTTTCTACCGATTCATTTTTAAGCTTTTTAAATTATCAAATTAGTCAGGTAATTGTTACTAGTGGCAAAATACAAGCGTTGGTTTACATATGTATTGTGCTTATTGGTGCTTTTTTGTTAAGAAATATTTCAAGGTTTTTTGCAATGTATTTCATGGCCAATGTGCGTATTGGAGCTATCAAAGGAATCAGAAATGACATTTACACTAAAATATTAATCCTTCCTCTTTCATTTTTTACACGACATAAAAAGGGTGATATTATCGCCCGGGTTACCACCGATGTTCAGGAAGTGGAATACTCCATAATGAACTATCTGGAAATGATTATCCGCGATCCGGTAACCATAATTGCCTATGTGGCTTTTATGATAAGTATGAGTCCTCAATTAACAATGTTTGTGCTAATAATACTACCTATTACCGGACTTATTATCGGGCAAATTGGGAAAAGTTTACGTAGGCAATCGAAAATGGGGATGACAATGTTCGCAGGGTTATTGTCAACAATTGAGGAGTCAATTTCAGGGTTAAGAATTATTAAAGCTTTTAATGCCATCGAATATTCAGATGAAAAATTCAGGTCATCAAATAATAGTTTTTCAAAGCTGTTAATCCGTATTTATCGCCGCCGTGATTTATCGTCACCACTCAGCGAATTTTTATCGTCGGTAATTATTGTTGTTGTTCTTTGGTTTGGCGGGCAAATGGTATTGTCTGATAACCCCACGATTCAGGCTGCCGACTTTATAACCTACATTGTTATATTTTCTCAAATCATTCCTCCAGCAAAAACATTCGCCCAGGGATTTTACAGTATCCAGAAGGGTATAGCTTCTGCCGAGCGTATTTTTGAAGTATTAGATGCAGAAGAAGTAATTGAGGAGAAACCCAATGCAATTTCAATTGATAAATTCGATAAAGAGATAGAATACAAGAACATTAGCTTTAAGTATGAAAACGAATATGTTCTAAAAGATATCAATCTGAAAATTGGTAAAGGCAAAGTTATTGCTCTTGTTGGTGAATCGGGTGGTGGTAAATCAACAATGGCCGATTTATTACCGAGATTTTATGATGTTGATGAAGGTGAGATTTTGATAGATGGAAGTAATATTCGAGATCTTAAAATTGATAGCGTTAGAGGTTTGATGGGCATTGTTTCGCAGGAAAGCATTCTTTTTAATGATAGCATCGCCAATAATATTGCGTTTGGAAAGAAGGGCATCCTTGAAAAAGATATTATTTCAGCAGCAAAAGTTGCCAATGCTCACGAGTTTATTATGGAGACCGAGAAGGGTTATCAAACAAATATTGGTGATAGAGGCATGAAACTTTCCGGGGGACAAAGGCAACGACTTAGTATTGCAAGGGCAGTTCTTGCCAATCCACCTGTATTGATACTTGATGAAGCTACTTCTTCGTTGGATACAGAATCAGAAAAACTTGTTCAGAATGCATTATTTAATGTTATGAAAGATCGCACAACTGTTGTAATTGCTCACCGATTATCTACAGTACAACATGCTGATGAAATTATTGTTCTTAAGAAAGGGGAAATTGTTGAAAGAGGAACCCATGCAAAACTTATTTTAATGGACGGCGTATATAAAAGACTACAACAACTGCAAGCATTTGAGTGATAAACGAATAATCTGGAATGATTAACCTTTTGGAAATATAAATGAACATTTGTTTATGTTTTGGGATCACTAGAGCTTGCTACTGTTATTCTATTGTAAATCTATCCCAATCGGCACCAACATTAAACTGATTTCTAAAATTAATAAGGTCGTCAAGTGATAAGGTTGCCGACAACGCTTCATCTTTATCCGGACCTCCTTGCTTTAACAACATCCCTTTAGGATTGATCACCGCTGAATCGCCACTATATCTATTTCCCTGTCCATCGGTGCCAACCCGGTTAACGCCAATAACATATGCCTGATTTTCAATAGCCCTGGCACGGAGTAATGTTTTCCATGGATAGCTTCTAACAGCTGGCCAGTTAGCTACATATATTGCAAGATCGTACTCGAATGTGCTATTTTCGTTGTAGGTATTTTTGCTCCATACAGGGAATCTTAAATCATAACAAATCATTGGGCATATTTTCCAGCCCATGAGTTCAACAATTAGTTTTTCAGTACCAGCTGTAATTTTTTCATGTTCACCACCCATCGAAAATACATGACGCTTTCTATAGGTTTGGTAATTTCCGTCAGGTTGCATCCAGATGAGAGTATTTGTATAATTATTTTTGGCTTGTATTAATACTGTCCCAGTTATAACGGCATTGTATTTTGCAGAGATATTTCGCATCCACCTAACAGTAGGCCCTTTAATTGTTTCAGAAAACTGCTGGGGATCAACGGGAAATCCGGTGTTAAAAGTCTCAGGCAGAATTATGAGATTATGTGAATCGAATTCTAATTCTATTCTTTTTTCAAACTCCTGGCGATTGTTTTTTGGATTTTCCCAGGATAAGTTAGCTTGAAGGGCAAGTATTTTTAAATTTTGCATAGTATTTCAGCAGCTTTATTAAGTGTTTCTTCGGTTTTTGCAAAGCAGAACCTCAATGTATGGTTGTTTTCTTTTGTTCTGTAAAATGATGATACTGGGACGGCCGCAATACCGAATTCTTTAACCAGCCGTGTTGCCATTTCCATTTCTGGTTCATCAGAAATAGCACTATAATCGAGTAATTGAAAATATGTACCGCGACATGTTAATGCTTTGAATTTCGATTCAGCAATAGCTGAAATAAAATAGTCACGTTTTTGTTGATAAAAATCACCAAGAGAAGTATAGTTAATGGGATTTTTTAAATATTCAGCAACAGCATATTGAATGGGTGTATTCACTGCAAAAACCACAAATTGATGAACCTTTCTAAACTCGGCCATTATATTTTGGGGGGCAAGTACAAATCCGGTTTTCCATCCGGTAGTATGGAAAGTTTTACCAAATGATCCAATCACAATGCTCTTCGATGCGAGATTAGGAAAACGTGAAGCACTTTGATGCTGGAGTCCATCAAAAATAAGGTGCTCATAAACCTCATCGCTTAATATTATTATATCACGACCCTTAATTAGGGTTTCAAGCCTTAGCATATCCTCCTTACTCATTATGCTTCCTGTAGGATTTTGAGGAGAATTAATGATTATCATTTTTGTATTGCTCGAAATCATTCGAGGTAGTTCATCCCAGTTAATACTGTAATCGGGATACTGTAATCTGGCGTACTTAACAATACCACCGTTAACAATAACAGAAGGTGCGTAGGAATCGTAAGAAGGTTCAAAAATTATTACTTCATCATCCTTTGAAACAAAAGCTGAAATAGCAGTATAAATTGCCTGTGTTGCGCCAGCAGTTATGGTAATCTCACTATCCGCAGCATATTTTGCTCCGTGATTATTTTCAAACATCTGCGAAAGCATTTGCCTTAACACAGCAACTCCCGGCATTGGGGCATACTGGTTATATCCTTGTTTCATGAAATGATGAACCAGGTCAATAAGCTCATCCGAAATGGGAAAATCAGGAAATCCCTGACTAAGGTTAACGGCTTTATACTCACTAGCCATCTGCGACATAACAGCAAAAATTGATGTGCCCGTTTGTGGTAATTTAGTGATTATATTACCTTCGAATAATTCCATTATTATGGTATTTTTTTATTGGCAAAGATAATCAATAGTTGCTCAACAAAAAGTGCTTTGTTAAGATTTGACTATTTTGATACCTAAAATAGGATTGACTATTGCTTACTAGACATTTGAAATCCACCTTCTTTGATGTTGGATTTTTTAATTTGCTTTTACAACCTTAATCGTAGTTGATACGCCATCTTCACCTATTATGTTTATAAAATAAACACCCAGAGGATATTTTTTCGTGTCGATTTGTATTTTCCCGTTTGAAACCGGCTCATTATGCCAGAGTTTTCCTCTCATATCGACAACAACAATTTTGTATAATATATTTTCGGGTAAATCAACAATAAGTTTATCAACCATTGGGGAAGGATAGACCACTACTTTATCAATTAGGATATCTTTATTAATATCAACCGATACACCTGTTATGAAATAGGTAGCTTCAGGAAAGTCAATTGCATCACCATCATCATCTTCAATAGTAGAAGGAATAAGCTCGACAAGAAATGAAGTTTGTTCATCTAATATTTCAACAGGAGTAAGGATTATTTGCATGCGATCGTCAGAAATTGTTCCCGTAAAGGGAATGTCGATACCCCACTGTGTACAACGTTTAAATGTGAATAATTCAGGGATATCATCATCTGTAATAAACTCTCCTCCAACCTTTTTAACGGGTTCTGAAAAATAAACATACACACTTGATGTGGGAGATACTCCATTTGTGCCATAATCGGGTATAAAAGACACTGTTGGCAAGGTGTTATCCCAGACTCCAAATAAAGTTAACTGTATGGCAATTCTCTCAACACCACTTGATGGACTGAACTTATCATAATTTAATGTGAGCCTGTCGTTGAATGAGCCTTGTTCACCTGGGTTGAAACTTAAGGTTATCTCAGCTGTGTCGCCAGCAGGTATATCATAAGGTAAGTCGTCAACCACATCAAATACCTCATTATGCAAATGTGAACTAGTTATACGAATTAGATTCAGGGAATTGTTAGTTACCGGAATAACCATGTGCTTGGGCGCATTGTAACCATCGAAATTTCCAAAATCTAATTGTTCAATAGAACTAAAAAGGTTGGTTTTCCAATAATCTTTAATTACTCTATATGAATAAACACCATTAGGAAGGAATACCTCCATTGATTTAGTATTGTCAGGTAAAAATTCAGTAGCTGATACCGGCCAGGTGGGTCCCCATCCTACTATACCATTACCCTCATCATCCCTTCTAAAACTTCCTGTTGCAGAGCCATATATGTCGGGATCGTTTCTGTAGAACCATACCAGGTCTGCAGTCATCGTTAATTCATTGATAGAGTATTCCAATGCCCTGGAAAATGGTGAGGGATGTAAGTTACCGTTATCGTATATGGTTATATTTCCATTTTGTAATACTCTGATATCATGTTGATGAGAAAAACCGTAAGAATCATTGTTAATTTGAAACTGATTGTTTTTGGAGAGTAATCCAAACCGATATATGATTTCACCGGTTTCGTAATCAATTTTTGTTATCTCATCCAAATGACGAGATGAAATAAGCAAATTACCGTCAGTATCAAATGCAAAAGCATTTCCATGTACATAGTCAATATATGTGCCTTGAAGATTTATGTCGCTAGTTGCATCAGTTATTTGGAAATGATCCCAGCTACGCCACTGAAAATACACATTTTCGTTAATGTCAACTTCTTGAATAATAAGACCAACTACTGTTGCATTTGGATTACCTCCCAAAACAACATTGCTCATATCAACTGGTTGAGGATCGTACGACATCAATAAATAATTTCCATTATCCAACAAAAGAATATCATGACCATCCATATTATACCCATTACCGGTTTTAATCGAATCAATAACAACATATGAACTATCCATAAAGAAATACCTCTCCAATTCAGGAAAACCATATTCATTGCGAGCATATGCCAGTTGTCCATCTTTCATTTTATGGAGATACAAATCATTATTTGGCCGTTTTCTGAAAAAAATCGGGATACCATATTTATCGTTAATTGACAAATAGTTGTTGTAGTTGGGTGCGCCGGCTCTTGGACTTAATGTAAAAAACAGATAGTTTTCATCAACATCAAAATAGTTTTCTATTTCAGGACATGGATAGTCAGCAGGGAGGTCGTTAACATCTCTGAATTGTTTATTATAAATTTCATTATCAGAATTTGCTGGTAATGGATTAGTTTTTTCAAGTTTATAAAAATCCCGAAGCAATTGCAGGTTGTCTTTTGGCTTAATTTTAAATGTGAACTGAGTTCCTGAAATTATATTTCCATCTTTAGTTTTAAGACCATTATTCAAGGTGAATGTAACAGTTTCACCAAATAAAAAATATGTATCAGGGATAATTATCAGAGTTTTTAAATCGTAGGATATTTTCCATGTAAATGAATGATCCATACTTTCGGAACCAACTATTGTTATTTCATTATTAAATATGGATTTCTCATCAAACGCAGTTCCGGTTTTAAGGATTATTGTTTGTTCTGGATTAATGTATTCAGCACCCGTCACAGGGGAAGTGTAATTAAGTGAAACGGATTGCCCAAAACCAGCGTAACTGATAAGACACAGGGCAATTGCAATTATATTTCTAAAAAGGGCTTTCATACTTCTATCGTTTTAATTAACCTATAGAAAAAGCGTTTAAATAATATAGCTACTACACCAAAACTTGGCAGTTCTTCAAAATTAGTAAATTATCTAATATCCAAATACAATTGCTCATGAAATAATTTGGGTTTTCATTGGATTAAGTAGTTAGCAGCTATATTCAAATGATTTTTATAAATTCGCCAATAAGATATAGGACTATATGTTAAAAAATGATTTTCTTTTAACAGCTACTTTAACTTTTATTACCATATTATTGAATGCTAGTGAGTATTCAATAGGAACCCCATTTATTATAAATTATCAACGATCAAACTATCTGGCTGGTAGTCAAACCTGGGATATTCAACAAGGATCAAATGGCATGATGTATTTTGCTAACAATGACGGGCTGCTTGAATATGATGGCACAAATTGGAATATCTACAAGTTGCCAAACAACAGCATTGTAAGGTCGATTGAAAAAGGTAGAGATGGGATACTTTATGCAGGTGGGTATGATGAATTGGGCTATTTTGAAATTGGTAATATGGGTGGTGCCAGGTATAAATCAATTTTAAATCTACTACCACATGATCTTCAGGATTTTGGAGATGTATGGAAGATTTATAATCACACTGATGGTGTTTTCTTCCAAACATATAATCAATTAATTATATACAAAAACGATACTGTTAAAGTTATAAAGGCTCCATCTTTATTTCATTTTTCATATATGGTAAATAATGAATATTATATTAATGATATGGAACTTGGACTGATGCGTTATGCGATGGGAAACCTATATCCATTAAATGGTATGGAACAATTGAAAGGGAAGGAAATCTGGGGCATATTACCTATAGAAAATAAACTTTTAATAGCTACTGCTTCAGATGGTACCTATTTGTATAACGGAAATTCATTAGTAGCTATAGATTCAAAATCTATGTCATTTCTAATGAAAAATCAAATTTATTGCACTGCTCTATTAACAAAGAATCAATTGGCATATGGTACAATTCAAAATGGTTTACTTATAACTGATTTGTTTGGTAATCCCATCCAACATATTAATAAGGAGGATGGTTTACAGAATAATACAATATTATGTATTGGTCAAGACTTTTTAGGAAATGTGTGGCTGGGCACCGATCATGGAATTGATTATGTTGAGTTAAACTCTCCCTTATCACAAATATCTTACAATTATAATGTTAGTACCGGGTATTCAGCATTTATAAAAAATGATAGAGTTTATCTGGGTACAAATCAGGGCTTATTTACGCGTAAGAATGATGGTGTAAATTGTAATGAAACAAAAAAGATGGTGTTAATAGAGGAAACCAGAGGTCAGGTTTGGTCCTTGTCCGAAATAGGAGGAACACTTTTTTGTGGACATAATAATGGCACATATATAATTGAAGATACTATTGCCCATAGGATATGTAATATTCCGGGTGGGTGGATCTTTCTTCAGGTACCCAATAACCCAAATAAAATAATTGGAGGAACCTACACTGGATTAGTTCTTTATAGTAAAGAAAATGGAGCATGGAAGTTCGATAAGCAATTATATGGATTCTCACAGTCATCCAGAAAAATGGAATTTGACAATGACGGCACATTATGGATGACACATGGTTATAAGGGAATATATCATATCTCGTTTAGCTCTAATTATGATAGTATAGTTGGCATCGAATTTTTTAATAATAGAAATAGTGACATCCCTGACCAGGTATCAGGATTAGCAAAGATAAAAGATAATATCCTGTTCACTACAAATAAAGGGGTATTACAGTATTCAAATGAAAATGGTAAGTTTGAAATTAATACGGAATTTAATGACTTTTTTAATGGTAAGTTTATACAAGCTATAAAAATTGATATTAAGGGGAATATCTGGTATTTCAATGATGAAGATGTTGGTGTATTGCGCTATCAGGAAGATGGGAATTATATAAATATTTCCCTACCATTTAAAAAACTCAAAGGTAAATTTGTAAGCAGTTTTGAATTTGTTTATCCATACAATGATGAAAATATTTTTTTCGGTACCGAAAAAGGATTTGTTCATTATAATCCTAAATTTAGTAAAAACTATTCATATGAGTATCAAACTTACCTGATATCTATGAATACTTTTAATCCTGATTCAGTGTATCGTAGCTCATATTTTGCTGGCAAGAATATTAGTCTGGTATTTGAAAATAATAGTACCGAATTTGTATTTTCAGCAAATGATTTTGAAAATTCCGGAAAGATATTGTATTC
>CALDOI010000315.1 GCA_937912115.1 uncultured Bacteroidota bacterium
ATTTCCATTTTGACTTCTTCAAGGCGATTTCCGCTTGATTTTAGAATGGTAAACAGATATTGGCCTACCTTTATTTTTTGGTTCACTATAGGTATACTATTATAGTTATGAATTACAAAACCGGCAAGTGTTTCATAATCATCAAGTACAGGGAAGTTAAATTTATATTTTTCATTTAGATAATCAATCTCAAGGCGGGCAGAAAAGATAAAAGTATTGTCAGATATTTGTTTTTCAACATCTTTATCTTGATCATGCTCATCTTCAATTTCACCAAATATTTCTTCAATAACATCTTCCATAGTAACAATACCTGATGTTCCACCGAACTCATCAAGTACAATTGCTACACTTTTATGGTTTTCAATAAAATTCCGTAATAATTCTCTGGCGGTTGTTGTTTCAGGATAGGGATCTATCTCCCTTATAATTTCACTTATCGATTTAGGGTTGTGAAATAGGTCAAATACATGAACATACCCAACAATATGATCGATTGAATCCTCGTAAATAAATATTTTTGAGTGCCCTGTTTCCATTAATAGTTTTCGGAATTCATCTAAATTTTGTTTTATTTCGAGAGCTACTATTTCGGTTCGGGGAACCATACATTCGCGTAATTTAACATGCTTGAAATCGATAGCATTCTGAATCATCTGGATTTCCTGATTTACGTCTTCTCGAGTTTCATTATCAGGGAGTGAATCTTTTACATATTCTTCCAGATCAATGGCACTAAATGAGTATGATTCGTTTGCAAGTTTAACCCTGAAGATACTCCTTAGAATGATTTCACTTATTCCTATGTATAAAAGAATTATTGGATAAAATGCATAGTAAAACATCCAAACAGGAAGTGCAAAGGCCTTAAGAATCGTATTTGGATTTATCCTGAATAATACTTTCGGAATAAACTCAGCAACTATTAATATTAGTAATGTTGAGAAAAGTGTTTGTATTAATAGTATAATATATTCGCCAGAAAATCCAGCGGGCAGTATGTTGATAATTATTGGTTCGAGCATGTTTGCCACAGCAATACCATATACTACAAGGGCAACATTATTGCCCAATAATAAAGCCCCAATAAAGCGTGATGGGTTATTGTAAAATGCAGATAGAATGCGTGCCGGAATAACCTTTCGTTTAAGATCGAGTTCCTGCATTAGTCGGTTTGAGCTTACAAAAGCAATTTCCATCCCTGAAAAAAACCCAGATAGTATCAGTGAAAAAATTATTATTAGCCCGTTTGTGCTCATAAGTGTCGAAAGTGCAAAAATAGTAATAAATATAGCATTTGTTGTGATTAAAATATTGAGTTCTTCGAGTTTAGAGAGGAAATATTACAGGCTATATGAAATGAAACTTTGGTAACCATAAACTTATTTCTGTGATATGGTATCTTCATTAACATCAAACTCTCCTTTTATATTAAATATTTCGTGCTCGGTAAAAGATTCGTTTGCCCACATACTATCTCCAAAAATAGTTTTGTCGGGCATAATAAGTTTCACAAAGGTATTTGACCTAATTAGCTTTGTTTTTTTATCCCAAACTAAATTTTCAGTATATAGCTCTTCGTTAGTATCATAGTTTTTTATGATAACATTGTATCGAGCAATCATTAATTTTCTTTGCTGATAATCAATTCCATAATTTGCTGAGATATATGATATTTCTTTTCCAGTATTATCATAATATATAATCTCAAAACCATCAGGAAATTCATTATACTCATCTTTGCCTAAAAATCGTTTCATCAAAGGACTAGATAGCTTTACCTGAACAAATCCTGAATCTGATCTTTCATAAATAATATCATATGTGGTTATTGCGGCAAGGGTATCTTCTTCAAGTGCTAATTCGTTTATTCGGGAAATGGAATTTTCACAAGAAAAAAGCATCATTCCGGCAATTGCCAAAATGATGCTTTTTATGATATATGAAAACATATGATTTCTTTTATGAACTATTTAGCAGCTCGAACAGTTGTAACTTCGTTAATCCAGCATTCAACAGTGTAACTATCGCCTTCGTTCAGATTGTGAAAGAACAATAACTCCGTAGCTGGAAAATACTTTTGATATGAGTTAATGCTTTTGTTCATCGATTCGGCTAAATCAGATTCAATGGCTTTTGCTTGTTTATATTTGTCAACAGCGGCCCAATATGCAACCTTACGTGTTAAGTCATCATTGCCACAATCTTTTGCACTTAAAGCATATAAATCACCAATTATTGAGTAAGGCTTTCCGGCATTGGGGTTAAGCTTAGCAGCTTTAAGAGCAATAGTTCTTGATTTTTCATATAATTTTAGTGCCCTAAAATCTTCAGCAAGGAATATAAGAGCTTTATAGGCTTTACTCTCATTCTCCATTTTACTTGCTTCTTCAAGATAGGGTATAGCTTCATTATATTTTCCATCTTTCAGTAAAATTTTCCCAATTAAATATGCCGACTCGGGTGATGGTTCAAGTTTGTAAAGACCTACCGTTGCATCAAAATAAAGCTGTGAATCGATGCAATCTTTTTTATCTAGAAGGTTTGTAATTTTTTTCAATAAGTCAACATTCTTAGAATCTGCATTGTATTTCTTTTTGTAGATTCTAACCAAATCGTTACAATTTGCAAATGGTTGAAATGTATTTTCAATGTTTCCCTTTATGTTGAGGTAATCTTCTTCGTCTTCAGATATTCCGGCTTTTTGATACTTAAGAATATTTGCATCAACATAATCACTAATCATGTCATATGCATCAACAACTTCTGTGGTATCGGTATCTCCTTTTTGAGCCATCTTGGTAACTGATCTGAAATAATAAATGTAAACAGGACCTCCGGCATCTTCTTTGTCAAGCTTAATGGATTCACCAAGTATTTCATACGCCTTTAAGTAATTTTTTGAAGGATCGAGTTGATAATAATCAACACCTTTTCTTCCTAAAATTTGACCAACTTGTGAGTCTCCTGTTTTATAATGTAACGGAAAATAATGAATCCGCATATCGTATAGCATCATAAGAGTGTCAATAAGGCCTTCTTTTATTGATGCTTTTTTTGCTTTTTTAATGCGGTATTCAATCATGTTTACACCATCAACATAAAGATTTTCTGTAGCTGTAGGACAATCGTTTAGAACTTTTCTCCAATATTTTATAGCGTCGTTTATGGCTAGTCCTTTTTTCCCAGCCTGCTTCCATTGCTTATATGAACCTCTGTATAATGAAAGGTTTTTAACACATTCGATGCTATCGTTTCCATATTTTGGAAGATCATCTTTCGGTTCAAACGAAATGGCTTGTCCGGAAACAAGTATTGAAAGTCCGGTAAATAGTGCTAGTGTTAATATTACAGATTTTAATTTCATAGTAATATAATTATTGATTATTATCGATATTTACGTTTTTGGAACCAGTTTTCCTGTATTGAGATGCCCAGAGATAAATTAAAAAAGTTCTCTTGTATTAAATTGTTGTCCATTGTTCCTCTTCTACCAATTTCCATGCCTAAATCAATTCCTGTTTTCGAATTCTTTAAAGGAAAACCAAATCCAAAACTTATGCCAAACTCATTTATGGGTTTTCCATAAAATTTTAGATACGACTGATTATATCTTGCCCCAGCTCTGTATGTGATACGTCTAAACAATGAGGAAATGTTTGTGTGTTTTGGTGTAAATTTTCCCCCAAGGGCAACTCTCCATGAATTGGACAGAGAGTCTTTAATACCAAATGTAGTAAATTCATCCCATTTTTGATATTCAAAATCAGCACCAATAAGCCAATTATCACCATTTCTAATGGTAAGGCCAATACCAAATTTTTCAGGATAAGTAATTGTGCCTTTTTCTTCCGGTCTGTACTCTATTGTATCTTTTACATATTCAATTTCGTTATTGTATCCACCGGATACGGTTTTAGATAGGTAGCTTATGTTTGAGTTGAGGTTAATTTTATTTGCATAGATTAACCCAATTGTTGCCTGGGTTCGATCATTTATATCGAAGTCATATTGAATTCCGTAATCAAATATGAAATCACCAACATTTATTGATTCTTCAACTTTTGTTCCGAATATAAAAACTGAGTCGGGATAATAAATCATGCTTGATCGTGAAGTCTGGCCAAATAAATAAGTAATATCTACCCCAGCTCTGAATTTTTTTGTGATATTAAAACCGTTACCCCATAAAACTCTGTTTAAACCTCCGTCACCCGTAAATGAATGAACCACATCACTAAAATCTTCAACTTCTACCTTAACTTCAACATTATAACCAATCTTGCTATAAGGCATAACCCCAATTCCTGACCTCCACCATCTGGTAATTGGGAAACCGGCAAAAATGTAACTTAATGTAGCATCGTAACCATTTTCAGAAAGCGTTGTAGTTTTTAAGTTAGTGAGGTTAACACTAACCCCAACCTCAAACAAAAATGATGCTGAATCCAATGACCCATATGAAGCAGGGTTTGAGGGATTAAAAGCAGTTGGATTATGAATGGCTATTCCAAGGCCACCCATCGACTTTGAGATTGTGTTTTGATTTGCGCTGTAAAGCTTACCCAGACCATATCGTGAATATGGAGAATTTATGCCGGTTTGAGCCTGAATAATAGTACTCGCGGCAATAATAAACAGTAAAATAATTATTTTAATCTTTTTCATTAAAATCAAGGATGTTTTTTAATCCCCGTACCACAATATTAGGGGTTGCAAAGATGTTACTTTTTACCAATTTTTCAAAATATTTATAATCACCTCCACTAATCACCGTTATTAAAGGATTGTACCTCATTTTATATTGATTAATAGTGTGTTCAACTTCCAGTTGTAAACCGTTAATAACACCTGAAATTATCGATTTTGATGTTGAGTTTCCAACAAGTTCAATTTCAGGACTACATTCCTGCAAACTTACTAACGGTAAACCATGTGTAAAATTATTTAATGATTTGAATCTCATTTCTAATCCCGGACTAATTCCGCCACCTAAATATTCCCCTTGACTTAAAATGAGATCGTATGTAACACAGGTTCCTATATCAATAACAAGTACATTTTTTCCTGGATATAGTGTAACAGCAGCCGAAGCAATTGCAATTCTATCTTTTCCAAGAGTTCTTGGTGTGGAATAACTATTCGTAAAAGGAACAATTGTACCATGAGTTAGCTCAATTGTTGTCCCCTGCTTTTTCAGAATATCAAAAATGTGCTCGTCATGTTTTGCGACACTTGAAACGATTGATGAAGTGATTTTTGGAAATTTTAAAACTATTGATTTAAGATAAGATATATCTAATCTGTCAACAATTTGAAAATCGATAATATCATCATTTTCAAAAACGGCAAGCTTAGAAAATGAGTTACCTATGTCAACAACTAATTTCAAATTTCAGTTTTAGAAACAACAAAAATATAACTAAGGAATAAGAGTGTTGTAAATTTTTATGATTTTTTTTGATAAATAGAAAAAATGTGTACTTTTGCGCGACCAAAATTGATGGTGCCATAGCTCAGTAGGTAGAGCAATGGACTGAAAATCCATGTGTCCCTGGTTCGATCCCGGGTGGCACCACCCAATTTCAAAGCTCTAACTTAATTGTTGGAGCTTTTTTTTTCATAATTTGCCGCCATGTTGTAGTTCAATTAGGGATCACCCTCAATTATTAGTTATAGTATCATTAACAATAATCGAGCTCGTGTCACCAGGTGACATGCCAATAGTTAAACTTGCTCCTGAGTTCAAAGTAAGGTCGTTTATAGTAACATTCTTATTTCCGCTTAAAGTAGGTTGATTCCCTCCATTCGATATAATAACATTATTTAATAAATTTGGAATAAATACGAGTGACCAATTGTCTTTATCCATAAAATCGGTTGATTCTGAGCCATCCCAGATATTGTTAACAGGGGAGTAGCCTTCCCAAGTTAGCCATGGATAGCCGATATTATTGCTTCCATCAATAGACCAGATATCATCAGTCCCGTTTGTTGTTTCTCCTACAAGATCCCAAGTTGCATCAGCAAATGTCGATTCGTTTTTCATTTCGGCAGTTGTTTTTCCTGTGCCTCCAAAACTAGATGCTTGTCCTGATGTTTCTGAATCCCACAAGCAATTGTTTGTTGTCCCATTAAAAACATAACCAACTAGTCCCCCATTACTTGACCCCCCACTTACACTACCACTGCTAAAACAATTGTTAATTTGACTGCCCGTCCAGTTTGCACCAACTAATCCACCACTTCGGGTTACTGTTCCGGTAACACTTACCGTACTATAAGAGTTGTTAATCGTGCGTCCTGTTAAATATCCCACAAGTCCTACAACATGAATGCCACCTGTCAGACTCCCTTTTGAATAACAGTAATTAATAGTACTTCCATAACTATTGCCAATAAGTGCCCCTGTATTCATATCACCCGTAATATTTGCATTTATCAGGCCAACATTTTGAATAGTTGCGCCGTTTATACTACCAAAAAGACCAATCGCAAAATCAGACCCTCTGTTAATAAATACACCTGAAATAGTCTTTCCATCACCATCGTAATTACCAGTAAATGCTACTGAAGGAATCCCAATGGGAGATAAACCACTACCGCTATTCCAGCTACTGGTTGAAGATGCATCAATATTGGCCGTTTGCTTAATATATGAAGCCCAATAATTACTGGCTTTGGAAAGCGTCTGTAAGTCTGTTAAATTTTCAATAAGATATGGGTCTGTTTGGGTTCCAGCTCCATTTAAGCCTATAAATTTTAAAGTGTCAGAAAAGATATCGGAATTTGAATAGGCAAAGCGTGATCCTGTTTCATCAATTATCACATCTTTTAAACCGTTTATCTTAACCTGAACATTTTTGTTCATAACGTTACCCAAATCACTTTTAAGTACACCTACTAACGTGAATGTTAAAGAACCTCCTTTGGGAATACTCTTCCAAACTGAACCTGCAGTTCCAGCAATGGCTCTGGATGAGTAAAGAGATAATGAGTAGCTGGTAGCATCAGAAACATCAATGCTCATGCTTTGAAAAAAATCATTAAAACAATAATTATCAGAAATAGCAGGGCCATTTTGAAAAACCAACTCTTCAATTTTAGTAGGTTCTCCGTCTCCGGTAACATCGCTAACGGTAAATTCCAATAAAGTTTGTGTGCTGGATTCGTCTGCTAAAGTTAAAGTGTCAACAGTTGGAGTACCGGTATTACTTGTCAATGTTGAGGTTAAATCCGTACTCTTTGAGCTTCGAAGTTCCAGATCATCCGTAGACGACACTGTTACCTGATTAGTATTTTGAACATAAACGATATTTACTGTACTGGTTTTTAAATCCAGAGCAAT
>CALDOI010000316.1 GCA_937912115.1 uncultured Bacteroidota bacterium
ATCCTTTAGATAATTTAATGAACCAATTATAGCACCATTTATTGTATTTTTGAACTCGCAAAACTAAGGCATCATCATGAAAAAACCGCATAAAATAACGACATTATTACTGGCACTATTTATCACTACATTAACATATGGACAAAACAATATTACTAATATCAATCCAAATGAAACTGTAAAGAAAATCTCAACTTTATTGTATTTAATTAATAATTATTATGTCGACACTTTGGATGTTCCGGAACTAACTGAAAAAGCAATTATATTAACTTTGAAAGAATTAGACCCACACTCAGCTTATATTCCTAAAAAAGAAGTTGAAGCATCGAATGAAACTCTTGAAGGTAGTTTTGATGGAGTTGGGATAACATTTCAATTATTTAAAGATACTATTCTGGTCGTAGCACCTATTCCCGGAGGCCCATCCGATAAGGTTGGAATAATGGCAGGTGACAAAATTGTTACTGTTGATGGTATGGATGCATTTGGCAAAGAAAAAACCAATAGTTGGGTAATGGATCATCTACGTGGTAAAAAAGGGACAAAGGTAGTAGTGGGAATCTATCGCAAGGGAAACACCGAATTAATAGATTTTGAAATTATTCGAGATAAAATTCCTATCAATAGCCTGGATGCTGCATTTATGTTAGATGATAATACGGGTTATATTAAGCTGAATCGATTTGCAAAACAATCTCTGGAGGAGTTTACAGAAGCTGCCACCATGCTTAAACAAAAGGGAATGAAAAACCTGGTATTTGACTTACGAGGCAATTCGGGAGGCTATTTAGGAACCGCAATGAGTATTGTTGATGAATTTTTAGATAAGGACAAATTGATAGTTTATACGGAAGGAATACATCAGGAGCGCCAGAATTTAATGGCAACCAATCAAGGTGAGTTTGAAAAAGGTAAACTTGTGGTACTTATTAATGAAGGTTCAGCTTCTGCCAGCGAAATTGTTGCAGGAGCGGTTCAGGATTGGGATAGGGGAGTGTTAATAGGTCGGCGATCGTTTGGTAAAGGCCTTGTTCAACGACCATTTCAATTACC
>CALDOI010000317.1 GCA_937912115.1 uncultured Bacteroidota bacterium
CCAAGCATTACTCCATTAAGTATAAGGTCATTGAAATTATCAAACTGTAATCGACTCAATGCACTTAACTCATCGTGCATAAATGGAATATTTGTCCAATTCCAGAACCTCAGAATTGTTCCTGCTCCTAATATAATAAGGAGCAATAGATATTCATGCTTTTGGGATTGTGATAAAATAAATTTGTCAGATTTCATTGCGTTGTCAAAAATAGCTATTTGTTGAAAACACATGCCCAAGCATCCATAATACTTTCCTTAAAAATGTATTTTTGCGCACATAACTAATAACGAAGTGAACGATTTCTTAAAGCAACTAAATAAAGAACAGCATAATGCTGTTGTACAAACCGATGGCGCTGTAATGGTGATTGCCGGAGCAGGCTCGGGAAAAACCAGAGTACTTACTTACCGTATTGCATACTTACTTTCCAAAGGTGTTGACCCATTTAATATACTCTCGCTTACCTTTACCAATAAGGCCGCCCGCGAAATGAAAGAGAGAGTAATTAAACTAATAGGCGATGGTGATGCCCGTAACGTATGGATGGGAACTTTTCACTCGGTATTTGCAAAAATATTGCGAATTGATGGTCACCATCTGGGTTATCCTTCTAACTATACTATTTACGACAGTAGCGACAGTAAAAGGCTGATTAAGACTGTTATTAACGATATGAAACTGGATACGAAACAGTATGCCCCGTCATATGTTGCCAGCCGGATATCAATGGCAAAATCATCACTTATTTCGGCAGATGTATATACAAATGACCCTGATATTCAGGCAGCTGATGATAGTGCTCGTAAACCTTATATAAAAGAGATATATACAAGATACCAAAACAGGCTTAAACGAGCTGACGCAATGGATTTTGATGATTTATTGTTTAATACCTATCTGCTTTTTTCCGGCTTCCCTAAAGTGCTTTATAAATATCAGCAAAAGTTCAGATATATTCTTGTGGATGAGTATCAGGATACAAATCATGCACAATACATTATTATAAAGAAACTTGCTGCAAACACCGAACAAATTTGCGTTGTGGGCGATGATGCCCAAAGCATATATGGATTTCGCGGAGCAAACATCAGCAATATTCTTAACTTTAAAAGTGACTATCCCGACTTTAGATTATTTAAGCTTGAGCAAAATTATCGTTCAACTAAAACAATTGTAAAAGCGGCTAATCAGATAATTGCATACAACAAAGATCAGATTAAGAAAACGGTATGGACGGACAATACTGATGGTAATACAATTGGTTACATTAAAGCAAACAGCGATAATGAAGAAGGGAAAATGGTTGCTAATTCTATTTTTGAGAAGAAAATGAATGATCAACTGTCGAACGATAAGTTTACAATTCTTTACCGTACAAATGCTCAATCACGTTCACTTGAAGAAGCCCTTCGCCAAAAAAATATACCTTATAGAATATATGGTGGACTTTCATTTTATAGTCGCAAGGAAATTAAGGATTTACTATCCTACTTCCGGTTGGTTATAAACCAAAATGACGAAGATGCACTTCAGCGAATAATAAATGTTCCGGCAAGAGGAATCGGGAAAACGACCATCGAAAAAATAATCGTTACTGCCGATCAACACGGTGTTAACATATGGCAGGTTATTAATAATCCTCAAGAATATGGTTTAGGTGTTAATTCCGGTATCCAAACAAAGCTGAAAAACTTCAGCACCATGATAAACAGTTATATTGTTGCCAATAAAACAAAGGATGCATTCGAAATCGCCAATCATATTGCCACTTCATCGGGGTTATTAAAATCTTTTAGAGATGAAGATACACCTGAAGCTATCAGCAGAGTTGAGAACATCGAAGAACTACTGAATGGCATTAAAGAATTTACAGAAAAGGCCATTGAGAAAAGTGAAGGTGATATGTCCACAAAAAAAACTCTCAATGAGTTTATGGAAGATGTAGCACTACTTACCGACCGTGATAATGACGATGATGAAAATGCAGACAAAGTTACGATGATGACTATACACGCATCGAAAGGTCTGGAGTTTCCACATGTTTTTATTGTTGGCCTGGAGGAGAACCTTTTCCCTTCTATTCAATCAATCACAACAAGGACAGAACTGGAAGAAGAAAGAAGACTTTTTTATGTTGCTCTCACGCGTGCTATGGAAACTGTTACTCTGTCGCACGCCGAAACCAGATATAGATGGGGTAATTTTACAATAACAGAACCTAGCAGGTTTTTGGATGAGATTGATGATAGTTTAATCGACAAGCCAAAAAAAGAGCTTTATATACCTCACAGTGAACGACCTACTTCAGATAGAACCTCATCCAGACCTAGCCGCCCGGTTTTCAAAAAAAGAAATTTAGTACCAATGAGTGGTGGTGGTAATGCTTCCGTCGAGCCATCAGATACCGGAGAACTGCAAGCAGGAATGGATGTAGAACATGCAAATTTCGGGAAAGGAAAAGTAATTACTGTTGACGGTAATGGACCAAATAAAAAGGCAACAGTATTTTTTGATAGCGTAGGTAATAAAAATCTGCTATTGCGATTCGCTAAGCTAAAGATAATTTCATAATAAACTAAGAGTTGTCCGCGAAACTTTTTAGTCCAAGTCCCCACACACTTTGCCGCACTCCAGACTTGAACCAGATTAAGTCCAAGTCCCAACACATGATACCGCGCTGCAGACTTGAACTAGATTATACAAACCTATACTAGATTAAGGTTCTCAAATTATAAAACTATAATAGTTAATCAATAATAGTTTGAATTATTACTTTTGCACGATAAACAATTACACATAATATGTCGACTGTAGAAATTAATGGAATCACAAAATATTACGGGCAACAAAAAGCTCTTGACAATGTTAGCTTATCCATTAAAAAAGGTGAAGTTGTGGGGTTGCTTGGCCCAAATGGTGCAGGGAAATCTACTCTTATGAAGATAATTACTTCGTTTGTACCACCCTCTTCCGGAACAGTAAAAATTGATGGTTTCGATGTTCAGGAAAACTCACTTGAGGTTAGAAGACGAATTGGTTATTTACCAGAACATAATCCTCTTTATCAAGATATGTATGTGAAAGAATATCTTGGCTTCGTACTTAAGACTTATCCAAATCACTCAAAAGTTAGCACAACTGTTGATGACATTATCAAACTTACCGGTCTTGAACCCGAGAAAAAGAAGAAGATTGGTGCTCTTTCGAAAGGATACCGACAAAGGGTTGGACTTGCTCAGTCATTAATTCATGACCCTGAAATACTAATTCTTGATGAGCCAACATCAGGCCTTGATCCTAATCAGTTGGTGGAGATAAGAAAAATAATTACAGAGCTTGGCAAAAAGAAAACTATTATTCTTTCAACCCATATCATGCAAGAGGTTGAAGCCCTTTGCACCAGAGTTATTATTATTGATCATGGCAAAATTGTTGCTGACGATACTCCAAATAACCTATCAAAAAAAGATAAGAAAACTACATCCTACAAAGTTGAGTTTAAAGAAGACGTGAACAAGCATTTGCTTGAAATGTTACCAGGAATAGATAAAGTCAAAAATATTGGCAAAAACAATTGGTTGCTTTCTTCACATGGGGATATTGACTTGCGTGAAAATATCTTCAAATTTGCCGTTAAAAATAAATTCAACGTTCTTTCTCTTTCCATGGAAGAACAGAAAATGGAAGATATCTTCCAGCGTCTTACACACTGAAGTTGATGGGGTTATAATTTGTCAACCCGTTTAATTGGATATAAGGAAATCAGGGTATAGGGAAATATGTGTAGAGGGTTATAAAGTACTGTGATCTATTTTTATGTTTTAATTTTCTAAAAAAAGTCGTTATAACCTTTTTACAAACCCGATATCCATTTTACATTCATACCCCATTATACCCTTATACCTTTATGTTCTAATTCCCAATACGCCACTCTCAAAATCTATATACTCCAATAGGCTATTTAGTTATGAAGTAATAGGGAAACAACGGTATAAGGTATTAAAATCATAATAACTGTTTTCGTTTTACCAAGATAACAATACTTATAACCTTATCTCCTCCCCTATATCCCATATACCCTTATTCCCCTTATCCCAATCTAAGTTTAGCAAACATCGAAAGCTTCATACTTTTTTTTCAAAAAACACACCTGTTTGAATTAAATAATTTTTATACATTTGCACCTTCGTTTTCAATAAAACGAAAAAGTGGACAGATTTGATTGATTGCAACCACGGTAAAAAAATGCTAAAGCAATTTAACCTGCACCGCAATCACAAGTCCTTCACGTAAATTTTAAACTTAAAAACTTAAGATATGTCTTACTATTTTACTTCAGAATCTGTATCAGAAGGACATCCTGATAAAGTATCTGATCAAATTTCAGATGGAGTTCTTGATGAAATGTTACGTCAGGATCCAAATTCAAAAGTGGCTTGCGAAACACTTGTAACAACGGGACTGGCAATGATAGCTGGCGAAGTTAACTCGACTGCCTATGTTGATTTACAAAAAGTTGCCAGAGGTGTAATTAGAAGAATTGGATATACAAAAGCAGAATACCGCTTTGATGCTGATTCATGTTCAGTAATATCGGCACTTCATGAGCAATCATCCGATATTAATCAGGGTGTTGTTCGTCAAACTGAAGAAGAACAAGGAGCTGGCGACCAAGGAATGATGTTTGGTTTTGCAAATAAAGAAATGGAAAATTACATGCCATTTACAACTGAGATAGCCCACGATTTACTTTATGAAATGGCAAACATCAGACGTGAAGGTAAAGAGATGTTGTACTTACGTCCAGATTCTAAATCGCAAGTAACACTTGAATACGACGATGGAGGAAATGCCATAAGAATTGATACAATTGTTATTTCAACACAACATGATGATTTTGCATCTGAGGAAGAAATGCAAAATAAGATTAAAGCCGATGTTGAAAGTATTCTAATCCCAAGAGTTATAAATCAATATCCTGAGCGTGTTAAAAAATTATTTGCCAACGACATGCAGATTCTTGTAAACCCAACCGGAAAGTTTGTAATTGGTGGTCCTCACGGGGATACCGGACTTACAGGAAGAAAAATTATTGTTGATACATATGGCGGTCACGGTGCTCACGGTGGTGGTGCTTTTTCAGGTAAGGATTCCTCTAAAGTTGACCGATCAGCAGCTTACGCAACACGACATATTGCCAAGAATATTGTAGCAGCAGGTGTTGCTGACGAAATACTAGTACAGGTAGCTTATGCTATTGGAGTAAGTAAGCCTGTTGGATTTTTTGTAAATACAAATGGCACAGCTCATGTAAAGAATGAAAAGAGTGAATTACTTACTGATGGTGAAATTGCAAGAAAAATTGAAGGCATATTTGATATGAGACCCTATGCAATTGTTTCCCGATTTGGGTTAAAAAATCCCATTTTTGAAAAAACAGCATCTTATGGTCACTTTGGCAGAGATCCATTTACAGAAGAAATAGAAGTTCTTTACGAAGATGAAAACACCACATTCGTAGAAAACCGTGATGGAGTTAACATTTATACTAAGAAAGTTGATTTCTTCAAATGGGAACAACTTGACTATGTTGACAAAGTAAAAAAAGCTTTTGGCCTATAATAAAAATACTACATGCACTTAATAATAATGCAAAAAGAAACCCCGCTATACTTAATTGTATTACGGGGTTTTTTTTCTTTATATCTGAATATTCAAAATAACTACCTAATTATCAATTTATCAGTTCTATAAAGTTCATCATTAATAAACATTGAATAAAAATAAATGCCCCCAGATAAATCTGATACATTTATCCTTAGCTTACCAGCTCCCTGGTTAATTTGTTGCTCTTTGATAACCGACCCAATTATATTAAATATTTTTACACTCGCATGCTTAACTTCAGCTGGTATGTCATAATCAATATCTACAAAACTAGATGATGGATTGGGGTAAATACCTGATACAAATATGTTTCGAAGTATTTCCTCATCGATACTAGCAGGTGAAACATAAGAATCATAATCAACTATAATCTTTACATTTTCTTCTGGAATTTCAACATTGAAGAAGGTATATTCTATGGATGATATTCCTATAGAATCAGATATATTAAATATTGTTGCAAAAGCACTATCAGAAGTAGATCCGCCGGCTGGTATATATATGTAATCTAAAGATAGGTTAGTGGTATCATTATAATAATCACCACCCCACCTATACGAACTACTAGTACCTTCAAGCATCAAAATTTCATTTCTTATTACTTTTACATTAGCACCATTATTTGAGCTATTATGTATAAGCGCTTTAAAATTTATTTGACTAGATGTTTCGGCAGAGGGATGTAATGTAATTATACCATCAACAAGAGTATCAGCAACTGTTATATAGAAAGATTGTGAGTTAGCAAATGCCATTACAGCTATTATTACCACTATTGTAAGTAAAATTCTTTTCATATTAATCTATTTAAATTTTTTGACAAAATTAACCAAAACAATTAAAGTATGATATTAAAAAACCCTGTATCAACAGATTAATACAGGGTTTTTTAATAATACAAGACATTGTTAATGTGATAACAATTAAATAGGTTACTACCTTACAATTAATTTCTTTGTACTAAATACTTCTCCATTAATTATTACTGAATAGAAATAAATTCCTCCAACAATATCCGAAATATCCATTCTAAGGTTACCACTTCTTATATCAATTTGTTGCTCTTTCACAATTGAACCCAATATATTAACTATTTTAATACTTGCTTGCCTAACCTCATTAGGTAATTCATAGTCCAGATTTATAAAATTTTCAGCGGGGTTAGGATATATATCAGATACTTTTGAGTTAACTAAGATATTATCATTAATTCCATCAGGAGATGTAACAAACATTGCAACAACAACTATATTTTCACTCTCATCACTCTGATTGAAGAAAGTGTATTCGACAATTGATGTACCAACAACTCCTAGAGGATCATAATGTGCTGCAAAGTCAAACTCCCCTGATGTTTGATTTGCCTCCAAAACCACATAGGCATTAGGGGCAAAAATTGAATCCAGATTAGGCTGATAACAAACTCCCCAGCAGAAATAATGCGAAACATCAGGTATTAATTTAACAAGTCTGCGAATAATCTTTATAGTGTCTGTATTAGCTGAATTATTAGTTAATAGAGCTCCAAAAACAATTTCAGCATCAGGATCGCCTTGTAATACTACGGTATCACCTAAAGCTTCACCATCCCATGATAGTGAATATGATTGTGCGTTTATAGAAAAGACAGTGACTAGAATTACTGCCAAAGAAAGTAATATTTTTTTCATAGTAATGGTTTTATTTAACTTACATTTTTATACAAATACTGTACCAAATTTTTTGCAAAAATACATATTATCTTTTATGTAAAGATTTTTTATTGGTTACGATTAATATGACAATGCATGAACATACTTGGTTGCCTATGCTTAGGAGAAATAACTAAGTTTTATAACTCTTTAATGAAACCCGGCAAGAAATACATTGATTGAACACAATATAATTGAAAGACTGACATTATTAAAATTTCACTCACTATGTTAAATTATTGTTAAACAAACAACCTACTTGGTGTTTATATTGTCAATCTGTAAGGATTTGATATTGACTTCGTCAAAATCAAAAATTATTTGATCTAAATAATATTACTTTTGCTATTAAAGGATAAATCAAATTTTAAATTAAACTATGATAATCATGAAAAATGTAAGTACTTTTTTATTAATTATGTTGTTTTCCATGTCGTATATGTTCGCCCAGAACATTGTAAGTACTGACCCGGAAAATAAAAATGTTGTACTTGAAGAATTTACCGGAATCCATTGTGGATACTGTCCTGATGGGCATGTAATTGCACAAGGAATCCAAAACAACCACCCTGATGATGTTTTCCTTATAAACGTCCATGCTGGTGGATATGCTGTTCCTTCAGGTAGTGAGCCTGATTTTAGAACTCCTTGGGGTGCTGCCATTGACGGACAAGCTGGTGTTGCCGGTTATCCTGCAGGAACTGTTAACAGACATTTATTCCCAGGCTGGTCGCAAGGTAGTGGTACAGCTATGAGTAGGGGCCAATGGAATCAGGCTTCAAATGTTGTAATGGGTGAAGCTAGCTATTTAAATGTTGGCCTTGAGGCTACAATTGTTACATCAACACGTCAATTAGTTGTTGTTGTTGAGGTTTATTACACTGGTGATAGCCCCGAATCAACGAATAAATTAAACGTTGCCATATTACAAGATAATATCTTGGGACCCCAAACGGGTGGAAACATGGGTAATAATTATGTACACATGCATATGTTGCGTCATTTATTGACCGGACAATGGGGTGTTGAGATTACCGAAACAACTACAGGGTCATTATATTCAAGAACTTTCACTTATGAACTTCCAATGGATTATAACGATGTTGATGTGGTATTAGAAAATTTAGAGATAGTTGCTTTTGTTACAGAAAAATCAACTCAGGAAATCATAAGTGGAAATCACGCTCCTGAGATTACTTACGTTACATCAAATAACTATGATGCAGCCATTACCTCAGTATTAGCACCACAAACTTTTTGTTCAAACGAATTAATTCCTGAAGTAACTCTTAAAAACTACGGTGAAATTGGACTTACAAGTTTAGATTTTATTTATTCTGTAAACGGAGGTGATGAAATGACATATTCATGGACAGGGAATCTAAGTCAACTTGAAACTGAAACTTTTGAATTACCTGTTATTGCAATAACTCCAACTGATAATAATTTTGTTGATGTGCAGTGTGAAAATCCAAACGGCATGCCTGATGAACTTCCTCAAAACGACTATTTTTATGGAGTAGGTGAAGGTTCACAAAATTTTCCTGAAAATATTAATTTCGGCGTTAAAATAGATGCTAATCCAGGAGATGTAACTTGGTCTATCAAAAATGATGAGGGTACAATAATAGCAGAAGGTGGACCTTATACAAATACTGGTTTTCAGATATCTCCTGTAACTTTATCTGAGGTTGGATGTTATAATCTAGTAATTAATGATGCATCGGGGCAAGGTCTTTCAGGTGGATTTTTTCTTATTACTGATGGAAATAATGATATTATCTGGGAAGGCGAGGATTTCACATATTCAGCTGCTGCTCAACTTGCAAGAGGAATGATTGTTGAAATTGATGAAGTACTATCATCTGATGATATTTCAATTCATCCTAATCCGGTTTCAGGAAATGCAAATATTGAATTTAGTCTTTACAACAATGCTACTGTTAATATTGCTGTTTTTGATATTCTGGGCAAACAAACTCAGAACCTGCATGAAGGTGAATTAGGCGGTGGATCACACAATATTCAACTGAATTCTGATAATATGCGTCAAGGCATTTATTTTGTAAAAATTCAGATGAACAATCAAGTTGTAACAAAGAAAATTATGGTAAATTAAACAGTTACTACATAGCCAAAACCATTGGTAAATAAAAAGCCGTATCGCATAAGATGATACGGCTTTTTTTATAAATACCGATGATAATATGAGCAGTAATCACTCAAACGTCTAATTTATTGACTACTGGGGATCCACATCAAACTGTACAATAATTGATTTAAACCCTGAGTTTGTTTTGGTCCTGATTACCGATTCATGTATATTTTTCTTAACATCAGTAAGGCTTGCTCCTTTGGGTATTTTAAGCATTGTTTGCTTAATGTAGTAGTTTCGTACTCTGCCTACCAGAGGAAATTCCGGACCATAAACTAGTTTTCCATATAAAGCCCGTAAATCTTTTGCAAAAACAGCAGCTCCTTCATTCAATATCTCCGCCTTCCGGTGTTTCATCCTAATTATAATAAGGCGATAATATGGAGGGTAGTAGAATTTCTTCCTCTCAGCTAATTGACGAAGATACATACTTGTATAGTCATGATTCACAACATCTTTTAAGATAGGATGGTCAGGTTTCCATGCCTGGATAACAACCATTCCCTGTATGTCTTTTCTGCCCGACCTCCCACTCACCTGAAGCATAAGCTGGAAACTTCTTTCATGGGCTCTAAAGTCAGGAAAGCTGAGCATGCTATCAGCACTTAATACTCCTACAATTTGTACATTATCAAAGTCAAGACCCTTGGTTACCATTTGTGTGCCGATGAGAATATCCGTTTCCTTATCTTCAAAATTGGAAATTATTCTTGTAAAAGCATTCTTAGTCCGAGTTGTATCAAGATCCATTCTATCAATCTTAACATCAGGCAATAGCAAACCTAATTCTTCCGATACTTTTTCAGTTCCAAAACCCTGCATCTTAAGTCCGGTATTACCACAATGGGGACAGGTTGGAGGAACCGTGGTGGAATATCCACAATAGTGACATTTTAACAATTCGCTATATTTATGATAGGTAAGGGTAACATCACAATTTTTACATTCGGGCACCCAATGACAAACATCACATTCAATCCTTAACGAAAATCCCCTCCTATTCTGAAATAGGATAACTTGTTGCTTATTTTCAAGTGCTTTATCAATTCCCTTCATAAGTACTGACGAAAAATGGGATTTCATCATCCGTCGTTTAAGTTCCTCCTTAAGATTTACAATCACTACTTTTGGAAGCTTAACTCCACTATATCTATCTGTAATTTCAGCAAAACCGTATTTACCAGATTTTGAATTGTAATAACTTTCAATTGCCGGAGTAGCTGAACCTAATATTACTTTCGCCCTATGAAGGGTGGCCAGATAAATGGCTGCATCTCTGGCATTGTATCTTGGAGCAGGATCATACTGTTTATACGAACTATCATGCTCTTCATCAACAATAATTAATCCTAAGTTATCGAATGGGAGAAATAGTGATGATCGTGGGCCAAGAATAATCTTATATTTAGCATGAATATTTTCATCATCACACCCGGCAACATTATTCCAAACCTCAACCCTTTCATTCTGGCTATATCTGGAATGATAAACACCAACTTCATCACCAAAATACTTACGCAATCTATTTATTATTTGAGTGGTAAGTGCTATTTCAGGAAGCATGTACAACACCTGCTTTCCTGCCCTAATAGTCTCATAAATAAGCTTTATGTAAACCTCCGTTTTTCCCCCTGATGTTACACCATGCAGCAACACAACATTATGTTTACCAAACGATTGATTAATCACATTGTAAGCCGCCGTTTGATGATCACTTAGTATTAATGAAGAATATTCGGAGCTTTGCTTTTCATAATCAAATCTACTAATGGTTTTTTTTGTTGATATGAATATTTCCTTATTTACCAATGCCGTTAGTGCTGAGCTACTTCCTTCAGTCACTTTAATAAGATCGGATTGCTTTACTGAACTATCAGTGGTAAGCGGAAATCCAACCTTGGAAATAAAAGCCATCAATAATTCCAATTGTTTATGAGCACGTTTTCCAAGCTCATCCATTAATCTCTGAAGATTTTCTTCATCAATAAATTCACCCGAAATACTTATCCGCTTTTCTGTTTTAGGCTTATAAATATTATTCAGTTCTTCCTCCATAACTATCATTCGATGGTCGATCATAGTTTTAATGAGGGGTAGAACTTTTTTATAACCCACAAGCTTTGAAACCTCATCAACGGTCAGCTTCTTTTTCTCGATTAGGGCTTCAGTTATCTGGTATTCAAAAGGATTGAGTATATTAAAATCGGGAATAAAAGATGGTGACAATACAACCTTCGATTCACTTGCAAGCTTAAACGCTGTTGGCAAAGCCGCATTCATTACATCTCCTTCGGTACTCATATAATAACCGGCCATCCATTCCCAGAATCTCAACTGAATGAAATTTACAATTGGTTTTTCATCAAGTAAAGTAATAATATACTTGGGCACATGATTTTGGGGAACATCAGTATGGATTTTTTTTACAACGCCTGCATAAATCTTTTTACTGCCGAACTGTACGCTAACTCTCTGCCCTACTCTAATAAATTCGTTAAGGTCGAATGGTACCCTATATGTGAATGCTCCCTCGATTGGTAAGGGTAATAGCACATCTGCAAATAAGGTTATACGATCCATAAAGGAGATTTAGTAGTCTTATAAAAATTAGTTTGGCCTCTCGGTCAATTAATTGACCAGCAAAGTGAATAGCTAATTTCAATTTCTAAAAATATGAATAATTATAGCCCATTGAAATTTATTGAGCTATTTAACAGGAACTTTTTCTTCAACACCATATTTCCCAACCTTATATCCTATTGAGTTATAGCCTGTTTTGATGATGTTTAAACCTTCACAGGCAGTTAAGCCCAGCCATTTGCATGAAATTGTGGTACAATGGCTTGTTCCATTTATTTGAATTCCCCAGCATTCGTCGTTGGAAAAGAATGAAGTATTAACTGATTTCATTTAACTTGATTTGAGGAACAAATATAGTTAACCTACAGAATTCTGAAAAAAATAATCTGTGATATTAATCAAATCTGAATGTAACAAGATAGTCATTCTTATTAAATTTGTGGTATTGATTAAAATGTGTAATACAGCCATAAACTTAAAAAACATGGAAAATCAAACCCAGATGCTAATCGTAATGATTGCCTATATGGCTTTTATAATCCTACTTGGTTTTTATCAAGGCAGAAAAGTAAAAACAGGATCCGACTTTGCAATTGCAGGAAGAAAACTTCCGGGATGGATAGCGGCATTATCCGAAAGAGCAACAGGAGAATCCTCATGGGCATTATTAGGGTTGCCCGGTGCTGCCTATGCCACAGGATTACTTGAAATTTGGACAGCCATTGGATGTGTTGCAGGAATATTATTTGCATGGATAATACTAGCATGGCGACTTAGGGATGAAGCTGAGAAATATGAAGTTGATACTTTCACTGATTATATCGCAAAAAGTCATGGTGAAGTAGGAAAATGGATAAGAGTTGTGGGAAGTTCAACAATTGTATTTTTCTTTTTCTTCTATGTTGGTGCGCAGTTTATTGGAGGTGGAAAAACCTTAGAGAACTTGTTTGGAATCGAGAAAATATACGGGATGTTATTGGTTGTTGGATTGGTAATTCCCTATACAATATATGGAGGATTCCGTAGTGTTACATATACCGATGTGGTACAGGCCATTATAATGATAATAACCCTAATAGCCGCTCCAATTGCAGGAGTGATATATCTTTCAAATTTACCTGAGGGAACAGTTTTTGCAACAAGCATTGGTGAGGCATTATCTAAAGCAGGTGATTCGTATTCAACATTTACGGGAGGAGCAGTATTACAAGAAGGTTCGCAACTGGAACTTACTCTGAACAATCTGTTTCCAAACGTAAAAAATATAGTTAGCGGTTTAGGTACAGGAATTGTTATTGCCGGGGCATTTTCATGGTTTTTTGGTTATCTGGGAGGTCAACCTCAATTAACCACGCGTTTCATGGCCATTACAAACGCTAAAGAGGCAAAAAAAGCAAGAAATATTGGAGTTATTTGGACCATTATTGCATACACCGGAGCACTAATGATAGGTTGGATTGGTATTGCAATTTATGGTCCCTCAGGATTATTGGATAGGGAAACTGTTATGCCGGAAGTACTAACAACTCTATTTCATCCTGCAATCGCAGGTTTATTAATTACAGGCGTACTTGCTGCAATAATATCAACTGCTAACTCATTGCTGATTCTTTCATCAACGGAGTTAAGTGAGAATATCATTAAACCTTTGAGAGGTAAAGAAATGGATACAAAGTCATCGTTAAGACTATCCAGAATAGTAACGGGACTATTATCACTAATAGCGCTGATACTTGCATATTATTCGCCAACCGATTTAATTTACACTATTGTTGGATATGTTTGGGCAGGGATCGGTTCAACTTTTTCAGTTGTTATACTTCTTACATTATTTTGGAAAAGATACCATGGCATTGCTGCTATACTTACAATTGTCTCTGGGCTATTATTTACAATTATTTGGATAAGTACCGGAATGGATAAGATATTAACATCCAGATTGTTGACATTCATTGTAGCACTAGTTGTTGCAGTACTTTCAACATATTTGATAAAGAAAAGAATTGTAAATTGATATTAAGCCAACCTCTTTTTGTCCAAAGTTATACATATGAATTCCTAAAGAAAAGATGAATCAAACCACCAAAAACCAGGCAAACCCTCGTGGTTGGAATACCATGCTTTCATCATCCATAGTAAAACCGTTCATGGTGAGTAATGCGAGATTACTTTCCTCCAGCGGATTGCGTATTACTTGTTTTTCGGATGAAAGATTATTTATAACTAGAACTTTTTCATTCTCATAAGTTCTCAGATAAGCTAATATCTGGTGTGGAACTTCATTACCTTGGTTCCTCACATCAACAAAATCCAGTTCTCCTCTTCCAAAAACTTTATGTTCTTTTCTTGTATTCAATAATCCGGAAATCGTATTAAAAACTTCTGTATGGAAGTTATCCGGTTGCCGGAGATCAGATTCCAGTTGTTCCCAGTTTATTCTTCCTCTTACTAAAAAACGGGTATCATCCTTGCCAGTTAACTGAATCTGCTCCTTGTAAAAATCACTATCATTTAATTTCCCAAATTCATCACCATAATACACAACCGGTGTTCCCAAAAGGGTTAACATGATTGAATATGATAATGCAATTTTATTTACATCTTTCTCCATGAGTTCCGAAAGTCGGGCGCTAATCCCCTCTCCTACTCTAAAATCCCATTCAGGTTTATGACAGTAGCTGCCATGAATAAAGGCTCTATCTTCCTCAGATACATAAACAAGCTCCAAACTTAATTCATCATGTACACGTAAAAAAGTAAACCATTGATTTTTGTTTCCTATTGCCGGAGTAACCGACCTACTCAGAGTATGCTTAATGGGTTGCGAATTACCTTGGGCAATTGCCTTGAACATCATTGGCATCAATGGGAAATGGTATGCTGCATGACATTCATCATTATTACCTAAATATTTTACAACTTCATACGGTTTCTGACATGCTTCAGCTAACAATAAAGATCCGGGGTTAACATAGTCGAGAATTGCCCTGAAAAATTTTACAATTACATGAGTTAAATCAAGATTTTCACAACTTGTTCCATCTTCTTTCCACAAATAAGGAATTGCATCAGCCCTAAAACCATCAACACCAACCGATTGCCAATAAAGCAGGTTGCGTGACATTGCCAATAGTACATCAGGATTACGATAATTTAAATCGGGTTGGAAACTAAAAAATCTATGAAAACAATACCTGTCACCTAATTTTTCCCAGTTGCTATCCTCAATACCTTTAAAAAGTAGGCGAGCATCAAGATATTCATTAGGCTTATCTCTCCATATATAAAAATCGCTAAATTCGTTATTCTCAGTTTTCTTCGACTCTAAAAACCAAGGATGTTGGTCGGATGAATGGTTTATTGCTACATCAAAAATTACTCTGATCCCCCGTGCATGGGCTTCGGTTAAAAAACTACCAAATACAATCTCCTGTTCCTCTTTTGTACTTTCATCGCTTAAACCTAATAATCCAGGTCTGATTCGATCATATTTACTAATATCAAATCCGGCATCACGCATTGGCGATTTAAGTATTGGAAGCAACCATAAACAATTTACTCCCAACTTTTGAATGTAATCAAGCTTGTCGGATAGTCCGTTAAAATCTTCATTATAAAGATCTACGTAAAGAGCATAAACAATTGCATCTTTATACCAATCACTAGCCTGCTTATTTGTACTAGATTTCTTTAGAGCAGCAATGAAATTATCAAGTTTACTTGTGGATGTTTCAGGATAAAGCTGACCCCAATAATAATACAATAACGATTTATCATCCATACCCATAGTTTTTATCTTGATACAAAAGTACTACAAAAGTAAAACTACAATTACAAAAACCAATGCCAATCACCTTTACAAACAATATGTTATTTCTTTCTATTCAATTTTTATTTATATCAATCGTTTGCATTGGAAATTCAAAGGAAATCTTTTTGTATATTAAAAAAAAATGTGCAAAATGAATAATTACAACATAATTCAATCACATAACTTACTGAATTATTATACTTTTGGGAAAAAGAAATAGAACTATAAATCATTAAGCCATGAAGTATATAAATAAGTCTTTAATCACACTCATCATTATTTTGATGGGAGCTAATTTATTTGCCGCAAAAATAAACCTCGATCGTATTGATCCTCCTTTTTGGTGGGTTGGGATGAAGAATTCACAACTACAGTTGATGGTACATGGCACAAATATTTCAGAAGCTAAACCTGTAATTGAGTATAATGGTGTTCGTATTAAAGAGGTTATTCTGGTTGAAAACCCAAGCTATATGTTTATCAACCTTGAGATAGATGAAGAAACCAAACCTGGTGTTTTTGACATTGATTTTAAGAATGGAAAGAAAACGGTAGCCACATATCAGTATGAACTTAAAAAACGCATTAATGACCCAAGTCTATATCAGGGCTTTGATAATTCTGATGTTATATATTTACTTATGCCCGACCGATTTAGCAATGGAAACCCCGATAATGATGATATGCCAAATATGCTAGAAGTAGCTGACAGAACCAATCCAAATGGAAGACATGGTGGAGATATTGAAGGTATGACTAACCAGTTGGACTACTTAAGTGATTTGGGTATTACAGCAATCTGGGCAAACCCCTTACTCGAAAATAATATGCCGGCGTATTCATATCATGGATATGCTGTTACTGACCTCTACAAAGTAGATCCACGATTTGGCACTAACGAAGACTATTTAGCATTTATCAAATTGGCGCACTCAAAAGGCATAAAAGTTATTATGGACATGATATTCAATCATCTTGGAACAGGGTATTATTGGAAAGATGATTTGCCAATGCAGGATTGGTATAATGAATGGCCTGAATTTACAAGATCGAATTATAGAGGAGGTGCCGTTAGTGATCCATATGCTTCTGAATTTGATTATAACAAGATGGTAAAGGGTTGGTTCGACAAAACCATGGCCGATTTAAATCAGAACAATGAATTTATGGCAAATTATCTGATTCAAAATAGTATCTGGTGGATTGAGTATTCTGGGTTGGATGGTATACGTCAGGATACTTACCCATATCCCTACAAAGATTTTATGGCTGAATGGATGCGAAGAGTACTTGAAGAATATCCCGACTACAATGTTGTTGGCGAAGCATGGCTTTCACAACCACCAGCAGTTGCTTATTGGTTAGATAATAATACGAACAAGGATGGATATAAGTCAAATCTCACAAATGTTTTCGATTTCCCTTTGATGTATGCAATTAGTAAAGCCTTTAATGAAAATGAAGGCTGGTCAACTGGAACAGCACAATTGTATGAGGTTCTTTCGCAGGATTATGTTTATTCAATGCCTGATAATATTGTCACTTTCGTTGATAATCATGATGGTGACAGATTCTATACAAAAATTAAAGAAGATATTAATAAGTTCAAACTTGCTATGGCTTTTATGATGACCACACGTGGGATACCTTCAATATATTATGGAACAGAGATACTCATGACTGGTGAAGAACACAAAGGTCATGGCGATAT
>CALDOI010000318.1 GCA_937912115.1 uncultured Bacteroidota bacterium
AAAGCACGCAGAAAAAAGATCATGAAAGAGACCAAAGGTCAATTTGGTCGGAGAAAAAATGTTTGGACGGTTGCTAAAAATGCCTACGAAAAAGGGCAGGTATATGCATACCGCGACAGACGAGTTAAAAAACGTAATTTCAGAGCATTATGGATTCAAAGGATTAATGCTGCTGCCAGAATGTATGATATGTCGTATTCGGTATTTATGGGCAAATTACATGCTAAAGATATTGAAATGAGTCGTAAAGTATTAGCCGACTTAGCAGTGAATAACCCTGAAGCTTTTAAAGCTATTGTTGATGCTGTTAAATAAACGGTTATATAATGAATAAAAAACTCCGATCTGAATTCAGGTCGGAGTTTTTTTTATAACTATAATTATTCAAGTTCATACTTTTTCATTCTTCGATCCAGTGCCTGCCAGGTGATATTAAGCAAAACTGCTGCTTTCGACTTATTATTTCCAGTATGAGCCATTGCCTTTTGTATTAAATCTTTTTCATGTTGCTCTAGATCGAAGTTATATTGGCTATTCCCATTTTTGACATTGGTATTTGTATCTGCTGATATTGATTGTGTGCATCCGGAAAAAGAAATATATTCGGGCAGTATTATATCTCCATCGCATAGTATTACGGCTCTTTCGATAATATTTTTTAACTCTCTGATATTGCCCGGGAAATCGTATTGTTCAAGCGAATTTAAAACTCTGGAATCAACCTTTGGTAATGGTTTCTGCATCTGTATGCTATACTGATTTAAATAATAGTCGAAAAGCAATGGTATATCCTCTTTTCTTTCTCGCAATGGGGGAATAGTTATAACAAAAACACTTAAACGATGGAATAAATCAAGCCGGAATTTATTTTCAGACGCCAAGTTTTCGAGTTGAGTATTTGATGCTGCAATTACACGAACATTAACATCTTTACTCTCTCTGGATCCAACTTTGCTAACTTTTCGCTCCTCAAGTATTCGAAGTAATTTTGCTTGCTGGCCCATTGGCATGTCACTTATTTCATCAAGAAAGAGAGTTCCATTATCAGCTATTTCGAACCAGCCGGCTTTATCTTCAATTGCTCCGGTAAATGATCCTTTTTTATGTCCAAAGAACTCACTCTCGAATAAGCTTTCAGGTATTGCCGAGCAGTTCACCGAATAAAACATTTTATTACCTCTTGAACTTAACTGATGTATCCCTTGAGCAACCAATTCCTTACCTGTACCACTTTCTCCCAGAATCAAAACAGATGTATTTTCTGCCTTAGCAACCTTGCCCATCATGTTGATTAATACCTTCATTGCCTCACTATTTCCCAACAGCTGATTTCCAATACTATTAAGAATTTTTTTGGATAAGGAATGTACATTTTGCTGAGCAGATTTAAGTTGCATATTTAACTCAATAAACCTTTGAGTTCGCATGATTGCGTTGTTGATTTCAACCAGCCTAAAAGGCTTAGCAAAATAGTCGGAAGCTCCATTTCTCATGGCCTGTATAACTGTATCCATGTCGCCGTGACCTGATATCATTATAACTTCTATATCAGGAAAATCTTTTTTAATTTTGAGTAGTACTTCTAAACCATCCATTTCGGGTAGTTTAACATCAAGTATTACAATGTTTATTAACTGTTTGTTAAGAATTTTAAATGCAACTGATGGAACTCCTGCCCTATAAACATTGAAGTTTTTTGTTGCCAAAAACTCTTCTATTTCATCTATAACGCGTGGTTCGTCATCAACAATTAGAATATTAATCTTTTCTGCCATACTATTTATTTAACGGGAATAATTATTTTCATACGAGTATAATTTCCCTTTTCACTTTCAACTTCAATAACACCTTTCATTTCTGATATTATTCCGTATGAGATTGATAATCCCAGTCCGGTTCCCTTTTCTTCACTTTTTGTAGTGAAGAATGGATCAAATATTTTTGTAATTATTTCCATGTCAATACCAATACCATTATCACAAATTGTAATAATTGCTTCAGAATGATTTTTTGTGAGATCAATAGTAATGCGTTTACTAAAATCTTGCTTACCTAATCGCTTTTTCTTTTCATCTACAGCATAACGCGCATTTGAAATAATGTTTAGTATAACCTGCTCTAAGCGATATTGATTCCCTATTACTTCAATTTGAGATTCAGGGATATTGACAATTAATTCAATGTGCCGGTCGGTTAACTGCTTACTTACCAGGGAAAGGGCATTTTTAACCACCTGATTAACAGATATAACTTCCATTATCGATTTTTCCTGATCTCTTGAAAAAAGACGGACATGTTCAATAATTTTTTGTATTCTTTCTATATCTTTGAATAGCAGGCTTATTTTTTTTTGCAGATAATCGCTATCAACACCTTCGTCTGTAATATTGTAAATAATATTTTCAAGTCCCATTGAAATTCCTCCCAGAGGCTGATTTATCTCATGAGCTAACCCTGCTGAAAGTTCACCAATTGATTCCAATTTTGATTTTTGTACAAGTAGCTGCTGCTGAACATTTACTCTTTTTACTTCTTGTTCAATTCGTTTCTCAAGATTTTTATTCAGTTTATTCAGATCTTCTTCTGCATTTTTTCTTTTTGTAATATCCGATATGAATAATAAATGCGCAGGTTCTAAATCCCATGAAATAGTTGTTGCTTTTATTTCAATCCATCGCTCGTTTAGCAATTGTACCTGAATTTCATTGTTTTCAATTTTACTGTCAAAATAACTACTTAACTTATCTAAAAAATTTGGTTTTACAAGAGATGAAAAATTTGACCCAATAATATCTTTTGGCATTAATTGAATAATCTCACTTATCTTTGGATTGATAAGTGAGATTTTATTATTCATAAAAAGCAATATTCCATCATTTGCATTTTCATAGATATGTCGGTATTTTTCTTCGCTATCCTGAAGTAGACTTTCGGCAAGAGTACGATCGATTATTTCCTGCTCAAGTTCTTTTGTCCGATACCAAACTCTCTCTTCCAATGAAGCGTTTAACTTGGTCATCTCCTCCTCTACTTCTGTTCTGAATATTGCTCCTCCAAGTATATATGCAAGCATCTCCAAAGCGTTTACTTCAGCATCACTCCACTCTCGGTAATTGACGCAATCGTCGAAACCAATAAATCCCCACCAGTTATTCTTTACTCGAATAGGTATTGCTAGTATTGATTTAATGTCTTGCTCCAATAATATCGTTCTAATTGGTGTATCAAAATCTTTTGCAAATCCCATTATATTTTGATGATTTGACATACTATCTGACCAGCTTCTAAATTCCTCATTAAAAATTGGTATCTCCTTTAATGCATCGTTATCGATCTGTTCATCAATATCATCTGCAACCCATTCGTTAATCTGGCTGAGCACACTTTCATTATTTTTTTTGTAAATTTTAAAAATATATGCTCTTGACACATTTGCTTTACTCCCAATAAGCTTAAGCACCTCTTTTACTGTACTGTCGTTAAAGCCAAAACTAAAGAACTTAGCCATGGTTTCAAGCAAAGCTCTTAGAATTTCTTCTCCTCTATCGCGTTCTTTTTCTGCAGAGAGTCTTTTAACTTCTTCTTCTGCCAACCTTTTCTCAAGTAAGATATCGTTTGCCTGCTCACGTATTATGTTAATTAAGTGGGTAGTTTCAATGGGTTTAACAAGGAAGCCTTTAACGCCGGTTTCAATGGCTTTAATAAAATAGCGTGACTCACCATAGGCTGACATAATAATTATTCGCATTGATTTATCAACCTCCCGAATTTTTTTTATCATATCAAGGCCATTCATTATTGGCATCTTAATATCACTGATAATAAGGTCGGGTTTATTGTCTAAATAGCTTTGATATCCCTCTTCTCCGTTGCTTGCCAGATAAAGGATTGAAATATGTTGCCCAAGGATTTGTTTGTATATATTTCGAATAATAGTATCGTCCTCTACCAATAATAGCGAAATATCAAGTTTTTTCATCTTAGATGGGCTATATTCTATTTATATTTTTTTTCACCTACCGGAATAATTACATTCAGATGGTTTTCAAGTGGAACAAGTGGGCATGACCATCGATCATAATATGCACAATACGGATTATAGGCACTATTAAAATCAATTATTACTTTGTTAGATTTTGGTATTGGTATATCAATATATCTGCCGGCACCATATGTTAAACTTGAATTTGTAATATCTTTAAAGGGAATAAACAAACTCCCTCCATGAACAGGGTGGTCTTTATATTGCATATTTTGATATGCTGTTAATCGGTAATTTGTGTCGTTAATTACAAAATCTAAGTAGCCATATGTGCGGTATTCAGGTCTTCTGTCGGTGCTGGTTTTCATTTCAAAAACAGGAACCGTTGTATCTATAACAAAGTTGGCTTTAATTCGGTAATCAATATTTGGATCGAAGTACTTAAATCCATGGAAATTATTTATTTCTTCCCAATTGAACCTCGATGTTGCGGTGTCAGAAAACTCCACAAATTTATCTTGCCGACTATAATATATACTGTCAATGTACTTACCTAATCTAATTCTTTCAACCGATTTGGAGTAATCCGGATGAAAGAATAACATAACAAAAGATGTTGCTACAAACTCATTACTTACATTTCGGAATCCTTTACTACTTTTCCACCAATATTGAGGTAAAAATGAATGATCACGTGGTGCAATTATTCCAATATCATATTTATCACCAAACGCCTCTTTAAACATTTGTCTGCTTCTTCGTGCGTGAACTCCAACTGAATAAATATTGAAATTTTTTGGCCAATTATTCTCATCGAATAATAATTTTGATGCAACTGCAGTGTGATAAGTTCTATCGACATATACATTTGTTGGAATATCTGCTAAATATATTGTATCACTAAATCCAAAATATTGTAAGGCCAAAATAGTTGCCTGCGCAGTATTTCTATATATTGTTACAAACTCATAGTTTACAATGGGTATACCGGTAACAATTAATCTATCATAATTATTTTCGTTGTAATATTTTACAGCATCCTTAACAACGTATGTGGGTGCCCAGCCTTCAAGTATTAATGTTTTGGATGTTATGGGATCATTAATTGCCAGAACATTATAAACTACACCCAGTGATAATCTAATAATAATAACTAAAGCCCCCAGAATGACTATAATTCCAAGAAATGTTGGACGCCAACAAGTTTTGCGTTTAAAAAGAGAAAATCTGAATTTTGACATCATATAATTTTGTGCGGTACGTAACGTCAAAAATAAGAAATATGTTGGGTTATATCAAATACGCCCAACTAGAATATCTAATTATTTTACTTTGAAACTCTAGCAGATTTAATTACTTTCAGCTCTCAATTTCATCTCATCAATAAACATCTGAATTTCAGTATCATTATATCCTTTTTCTTTGGCAGCATCTTCAAATGTTCCCCATATTGGTTCGCCACACATGATACAACGGATCTTCTTTTCCATGAGATATCTTATTG
>CALDOI010000319.1 GCA_937912115.1 uncultured Bacteroidota bacterium
AATAATAACAATTGAAGAACTAGCCATATACTGAATTTGCAGCAGTGATAGTAATGGTAGCCAATTGAATTGGCATTTGATGTATTGCTTGACTACGGAGGCTGGCCAATGGGGGCAGACCCCGTAAGGCAATACAATACACAAATGGTAAAAAATTGCTATAATGGATAGCACGTTTGCTGCCCTAGAAAAATAGAAACCAGAAGGTTAGAGAAGCTCCTGAATAAATGCATCAACACTTACTCCTTCGGCTTCAGCTTTGTAATTGCGTACAATACGGTGGCGAAGAACGGGTAGAGCAATGGCTTTAACATCTTCTATATCGGGTGAATATTTGCCAGAAATGGCAGCATGAACTTTTGCTCCGACTATTAAAACCTGCGAAGCTCTGGGCCCTGCTCCCCAGTTTAAAAAGCTATTTGCCCAAGGATGTGCCGACGGAATTCCCGGACGTGTTTTTGTTACCAATTTAACCGCATAATCCATTACATTATCAGCAATTGGAATTTTACGAATTAACTGCTGGAAAAATAATATTTCATCAGCATCGATTATCTTATTTACACTATCGGTAACACCACCTGTGGTTCGTTTAACAATTTCAAGTTCCTCATTAAACTCAGGATAATCAAGTATTAAATTGAACATAAATCTATCGAGTTGAGCTTCGGGTAGGGGGTAAGTACCTTCTTGTTCAATTGGATTTTGCGTTGCCAGAACAAAAAACGGAGCATCTAGTTTATAAGCTTTACCGGCAACTGTAACCGATTTTTCCTGCATAGCCTCGAGTAAGGCTGATTGAGTTTTTGGAGGTGTTCGATTTATTTCATCTGCCAGAATAATATTTGCAAATACCGGACCTTTAATGAATTTGAATTTGCGATTTTCATCCAGTATTTCTGTTCCAATAATATCCGAAGGCATTAGGTCGGGCGTAAACTGAATACGGTTGTAACTTAATCCCAGCGCATCACTTATTGTATTAACCAGCAACGTTTTTGCCAATCCCGGAACACCAACAAGTAATACATGTCCCTGACTAAAAATGGAGATTAATGCATTTTTAACAGTTTCATCCTGCCCTACAATAACTTTTGCAATTTCTGATTTGAGAAGATTATATTTTTCGACAAAAGCTTTAATTGCTTCTACGTCTGAGTTATATTTTGTTGTCATGTTTGGTAATTAGTCATTAGTAATTAGTGATTGCTCATTGGATATTAGTTTGTTAAGTGAACTATTCCCGGTTTCCCCAATCATTATCAAAATTACATGTACGGTATTCCTCAATAATTTTAACGTAAGTATCTTTAGCTTTGTCTTCGATCCATTCCTTCATTTTTGACATTTGTTTATTTTGAAGTGCCCATTCACGAATTTTCGTATAGTCTTCAACTAGATTTGCTTTATGAGGTATTGTTTTGCTCTTGAGAAGTAAAATTCTGAATGCATCCTTATTATCTTCAGTTTTCATTGGTACAGGATTTGATATTTCACCTACCTCCATTTTTTCGATTACAAAAGATACTTGTGGATCAAGTTGCTCGGCGTTGAATGTTGTGCTCATTGTGTATGGATTTATTATTAACCCGCCATTATTAACATTATCGCTTTCGGAGAACCTGGAAACAGCCTCGATAAATGTGATTGAGTCGGCTCTTAATAATATCGCAACACTATCCAACTCTTTTTTAGCTTTTACCAGATCTTCGGGACTTACTTTTGGAGTTAGTAGGATATGACGGACATTGATATAATCTCCTTTTCGGGCAATCATTTGAATTATATGATAACCGGCTTCGGTTTCGAGTACATTACTTATTTCGCCTTCCTTTAGCTTAAAAGCAACAGCTTCAAATTCAGGGTATAATTGGCCTCGTCCATAAAAACCTAGTTCACCTCCTTTGCTGGCTGACCCGGGATCTTGGGAGTACATTATGGCTAGTGTTGAGAAACTACTGCCATCGAGTATGCGTTTTCGAATACTGTTTAATTCTTCTTTTACACGAAGTTTTTCTTCGATACTAATGGGTGGATTTTTTACTATTTCGGCAATAACATATTCGGTTGTTATAAGTTGAAGACTATCATCCGGAATAGATTTAAAAAATGTTCTGATTTCTGATGGTGTTACATCAACATTACTCACAATAGCTGATTGAACCTGTTGAGCAAGCATTTGCTCATGTACAATTTCGTGGAGTTCTTTTTTTATTTCAATCAAAGATTTACCATAGTATTCTTCCATTTTTTCCTGAGATCCAAACTGTTGAATAAACCCGGATAGTCTACGGTCTAAATCTGCCTCAACCTGAATATCACTAACAACTACACTATCTACTTCGGCTTGTGCAACCATGAGTTTCTGGAAAAGAATTTCTTCAATAATTCGGCATTTAATATCTCTGGCAGATCCGATGATACTACGTTGGTCTCTGTAGTTTAAATACTGATTTTGTATATCACTCTCAAGAATAATACTATTTCCCACAACTGCTACTACACGGTCGATAACATATTCTTCATTTTCTTGAGAAAAGGCAAGGGAACTAATTGCAAATCCTATAATTAAAATGAAATACCGAATCATTTGGCTTTTATTGTTTTTTGATACTAGCATATTTATATTTAAAAATGTGTTCATTTTTTTAGTGCGTTTGTCGATAATGTTAAAGCTGCCAATTTGCTAAACAACAGGTTTATATTACTTTTATTCGTAGTAGTAAATTTCAAACTCTTTGTTTTTCAATGCTCTATCGTATATGTCTTTTCTAACCTTTTTTGCTAATTTAACTTTTCTTCGGGAAATAATTATATTATAAATATCATTACGCTTAAAGGCTAAGGGACTGATGTCGTCTTTAATTTTAAAATCAATGAACTTTACAAAATAAATGTATCTGTCAGTACTAATTTTGATGAATCGATTATTTTTAAGAAATAACTCCCGATTATACGTTTCGATGGGAATAATTTGCTGAATATTAAAGAAACTAACCCAATGTGTAGTATCAAGATATGATGATACAGCGCTAATTTCTGAATAATAATAAAGAGAATCAAACATTGATGAATCGGGTAATGCAAAGATTTGATCAAATTGATCTTCATCCTCAGGATTATTTTCAGTAATAATATAAATAGCCTTGGTGATATTCTCCTTTAATTCAAAATCAGTAAGATGGCTATTATAGTACTCTTCAATTTCAATATCACTAATAATTGTATCAAGATTTTGATTGATGAGTTGTGTTTCATAATGATAAATAACCAGAGAGTTTCGATAATCCTCTAATTGTTTTGAAAAATCAAGTTGATCGGGAGGAAGGTTTTGCTGAGCCTGATAAATCATAACATTTGTTCTAACCCAGTCATTAACGTAACTTCTAACCAATGAAATACTATCGCGAGGTGATATATTTTCAGGAATAATATCAACGATATCCGAAACATACAGATATCTGTTGTGTACCTTTGCCAATGCAGGACTATCACTTTGCTTGAATGTATCAATACAACCAGTGGTTAATAACATTACAAACAAATATGATAGTATCTTTCTCAACGTTATTTTCTTAATAGCCTATACTATTTACTCTTCTCTTGAATTAACATATTTAGAACCGCCTCGTCTAGTTTAACGGGATATTTGTTCTTTAATTCTTCGATCCATTGTTTTTCGAGGAATGATTGGTAATCTGCAGTAACTAATCCTCGAGCCTCTTTTAGTTCTTTTGGTTGCGGAGGAAGAATTTTGTTAATCTTAACAAATACGGTAAGGTCTTCAACGTCTGAATTAATTGGTCCTAAAAGGCCAACTTTCCACTCAACCATATCAACATATTTGTTATCGCCCAATTCGTATATATCAGGTAAAATTCTTACTGATTTAATGCTGTCATTACTTAACGCTTTAGCAATATCGCCGTCATTGTCATAACTTAGTATTGTTTCCTTTACGTTTTCGATAACTTTTTTATCACGTAATTGAAAAACCGAAGCATCAACACGTTCCCCCCAATTATACATTTCTCTATTGTTAGAAAAGTATTGTTGCAAGCCTATTGTATCCTTTACGGCCTTTGTCCATACTTTTTCGTCGGTAAGGTTAAATAATAAAATACCATCATGATATTCCTGCACAAGGTCTTTGAAATCAGGGTATTGTTCTTCAAGATTTTTATCCATAAAAGCAATACAACTGCTGTTAATGAACTCAGTAAACAATTGATTTAGATATACTTTTTTGTCGATATTTTCTTGTACTCGCTGTTTAACCTGAACAAATTTGGCGAAATCATACTGAGTATATTTTTCCTTTTGAAGCTTAAAAACAGGAGAAGTCATTTGACTAAGACCGTCGGCAACAAAACGCTTACTAAGAACTGAAGTATCGATTGCTGCATATATCTCAGTTATTGCTTTTGGATATTCTTTAAATTTATTCTGTTTCTTAATATTTACAATAACTGCTTCTTCACTTTTACGTGATCTTACATCTTTTACAAGTCTTTCTTTAAGTATTGGAGATTCTTCTTCAAACGATCCGGGCTTATTGATGGATATTAATTTAATAATATGAAAACCGTAGGCTGTTTTTACCGGCTCCGAAATTTCGTCAACCTCAAGTTTATCAACTGCTGCTACAAATTCTGGTACAACTCGGTTACAGGAGAATTTACTAAGTTTTCCCTTGTCCTTTATTGATCCTTTGTCTTCCGAATATTCAACAACTGCTTCATCAAATGATAAACCATCATTAATCTTACTGTAAATATTATTTATTTTTTCAACTTTCCTTAAACTGTCCTCACTGGTTGCTTCGGGGCGAAGAGCAACAAAAATATGTGCTACCTCGGCCTGACCCATAGCCTCCTTATTGTCGGTAATATTTAAGATATGATATCCATACTTGGTTCTTACTATTGGTGATATGCTGTTGATATCGGTAGTATATGCTGCATTTTCGAAAGGGTACACCATATTGAATACTGTAAAATATCCAAGGTCGCCTTTGTTTCCCGGTTTAAACCTCTGTTGATTAGGAATTGCTTCTGTGTCGCGTGCTGAAGGATCTTCAGAATGTTCAACTGCAGCATCGGCAAAATTCTTTCCTGCTTTTATTTCATCAAGAATATTTGAAATTTTATTATATGCTTTAAGAGTATCTTCGGGAGTTGCATTTTCATTTACCATAACTAGGATATGACTTGCTCGGATATCTCTGTTTAGTCGCTCATAAGCTTCATTTAGCAATTGATCATTAACTGTTTCATCAATAAAATATGGCTTAGCAAGTTGAGTTCTGTAACCTGCAAGCTCCTTTGTAAAGCTGGAAGCAGTATCCATTTTAAGTGCTTCAGCTTCTAGTACCTTAAGCTTGAAATTTATGTATAGTTCAAGATATTCATTTACTGCATCAGCTTGATAAAGATCAGCTTGATTATTGTTCTTTTCGTATACTTTCATAAATTCATTGGCCGTAACTTTTTGATCGCCTACAGTTACTAAAACTTTTTTGCCGATTGAACTTTGGGCTACTGCATTAACTAATGATAATGCTAATACAACTGTTAATAAAACTCCTTTAGTAAGGTTCTTCATTTTCTCTAATTTATAATTATTTATTTCGATTTGTTCTTATTTTTTTGTTAAATTCTAACTTCTACTTCTGTAAATAATACCATAGTCATTTAATGACTCCTGCTATAATTTGGTGCTTCACGTGTAATAGTAATATCATGAGGATGATTTTCAACAACTCCGGCAGCCGATATTCTAATAAATTTAGCCATCTGCAGATCAGCAATAGTATGTGAGCCGGTATAACCCATTCCTGCTCTTAGTCCGCCAATCATTTGGGTTACAACTTCATTTAACGATCCTTTATAGGGGACTCTACCAACTATTCCCTCAGGTACCAGCTTGGTAATATCATCTTCAGTATCTTGAAAATATCTATCCTTCGATCCCTTTGTCATTGCCTCAACCGATCCCATTCCACGGTATGATTTGTATTTTCTTCCGTCGTAAATAATAGCTTCACCGGGTGATTCATCAACACCTGCAAATAATGATCCTGCCATAATTGTGTTGGCACCGGCAGCAATTGCTTTCACAATATCACCGGTATATCTAATACCTCCATCAGCAATTACAGGAACGCCTGTACCCTCAAGGGCATTGGCTACATCATATATTGCGGTCAACTGTGGGACTCCAACACCGGCAATTATTCGGGTAGTACAGATGGAACCTGGTCCTATACCAACTTTAACGGCATCGGCACCAGCCTTAACCAAATCCAAAGCAGCCTCGGCAGTGGCAACGTTACCAACAACGAGATCAATATTAGGGTAATTTTTCTTCACTTTGGCTGCCATATCGAGAACTCCCTGCGAATGACCGTGAGCAGTATCAACAACAATTGCATCAACCCCTGCTTTAACTAAAGCCGCCACTCTATCCATTGTGTCAGGTCCAATTCCAACTGCTGCTGCAACGCGAAGTCGACCCTGAGGATCTTTACAGCTATTGGGATGAGCTTTTATTTTGATGATATCTTTATAGGTTATGAGACCAATTAAAATATTTTGATCGTTTACAACCGGAAGCTTTTCAATTCTATATTCTTGTAATATATCAGCAGCCTTTTCAAAGTCAATAAATTCAGAGGTAGTTATTAATCCTTCACTAGTCATAGCCTGTGAAATTGGCTTATCAGGATCTCTCTCAAATCGGAGGTCACGATTAGTTACAATTCCAACAAGTTTATGCTCGGCATCCACTACAGGTATTCCTCCAATGCTGAAATCAGCCATAATTTTTAAAGCATCCTTAATTTGGGCCTCTTTATTAAGTGTAATCGGATCGGGAATCATACCATTCTCGGCACGTTTTACCTTGTGTACTTCGAGTGCTTGAGATTCTATACTCAGGTTTTTATGTATAACTCCAATACCACCCTCCTGTGCCATTGAAATAGCCATTTTCGACTCGGTAACGGTATCCATTGCAGCAGATACTATAGGTATCTTAAGGTCAATATTTCTTGAAAATTTAGTGCTTAAATCAGTTTCTCGTGGTAGCACAGTTGAATGTGCCGGCACAAGAAGAACATCATCGTACGTAAGGCCTTCGGTTTTAAATTTATTTTTATCTACTGACATGTTTTTCTTAAATTTAAAATTTGCCAAAAGTACCAAAAAATACGATATAATTGGTATGGTAGTTTCATATATATTTGAGATTTAACATGATTTAACGATGTGTGTTAATATCGCAAATCAGATAATTAGGAATCACAAAACAATAACATTTAATCAATCAGTGTTACAGTACCATTTTGGCTCTTTGGTGAACCGAAAACACTCTGGTATACCAGTCTGTATATATATGTGCCTTGTGGAGATTTGTTTCCATCATAAGTTCCATCCCATCCTATCTGGGGATCAGTGGTTTCAAATATTAACTGTCCCCATCTGTTGTAAATCTGGAAAAGGTAATTCGATCCACCAAATCCTGTTGTAACCGGCTTAAATATATTGTTGATTCCACGAGGTCGGAATGCGTTAGGCATATATAACTCAGTTTCCCTGAAAAAGGTGATTCTATTGGAATTACTCTTTTCCATGAGTCCATTATTAACCAGCTGCTGCTCCTTGGCTTGCACCCAATATGTAAATTGACTTTGAGAAGTATTAACCAACGAAATATCATCAATATATTCATTATATGTTGCATCAACAGAATCAATTGGCAGTGGAGAAACCTCATTACCAGCTATCCTAAAAATATAGTATTTGCTAACAGGTTCATCCCACCCTTGAAAGGAATTCCAAAACAGGTGGTTTTCGTTAGTCGATGGTTGATCTCCCCCAAGGTAAATAGTTTTCAAAGTGTTTGATTGAAGTACCTCGGCTCCGCAACTGTCGAATACATTAACCGAATATGTATAATAACCTGTTGATCCATCGGCTAGCATATCCTCGAATATATGGGGCGAAGTAGTTACTTCGGAACGGTTTATTGTACTTACCAATGATTGAATAGTTCCATTGGCATCACTTCTAAGTATCTCCCATGTACATGCCCAAGGGATTAAATCCAGATCAATACTCAGGTTAATAGTATTGTCGGTTTGCACATCGGCATTAGCCAAATAAATTGAATTTGGTTTAGTATAACTTCCGGTAGTAATGGATTTCACGCATGAGGTTGAGCTAAAATCCCCAAATTTAGCTCTAATAAAATAGCTGTAATGGGTTGTGCTTTCAACATTAGTATGATAGTAAATAAGTTCAGTTGGATCAACCTCATCTAATAGTACTTGTGGGCCATTATTTTTGGCAACCCAAATTTGATACTTATCAAGTGGGGGAGTGGCGTTTATATATGATTCCCATTGAATGGAGTTTGTTTCAGTACATATTTCATATTCAATATCATATAAAAATATTGGGCGTTGTTGAGAATCTTCGGTTTTCGGACTTATATTATCACAACTATCAAGTGATGCAATGGCGTAAATTATGTTCTTATTTAAACAGGGATCCTGAATTGTATCTTCGTAGAATGTTGTGTAGGGAATTGTTACCTCTGTGTTGGGAGGCCATGTAGTTCCAACCTTGCGATACACTACTATATTGCTAATATCAGGACTATCAACAGGTTCCCATCCAAGTATAATATTACCTTCGGTATTTATGCTTACCGAGTCTAGAATTGGTATATCAGGTTTTATTTTTTCACTAAACCAATCACCTGCAATATTAGAAACGGTTAAGCAACCATATGAATTTCCCACTTCAATTTTGTAGTTTATGCTATCTAAGCATAATCCATTACCAATCGTATCTAGGAATGATTCGTGCGACGTACTATCAACAAATATCCAAACCGGGGGCTCTCCAAACTTATAAATGCTTTCGTATATGCGATAATAATCTGAGGAACTAACGGATAAGGGTTCATGAACCCATGCCAGTTCGGCTATTCCTTCCAGGGGCTTGGGTATAACTCCGAGAAAAATTGTGCTAAATTCATCTGATTTCTTTATGTTACCTGATGGGTAAATTGCTGTAATATAATAATAATAAATCTGCAAATTTGCATTGGCACCGGCATGGTTATATGATAAACTTGTATTCAACAAGGCTTCAGCAGAATAGGCAAAGTTCCAGTTAATTTTGTCAGTTGAATAGAAAATTTCAAATTGCAATGCGCTTAAATCCAAGGATTGCCAATAAATAGTAACATCTCCTGCTTCATGAACCTCAATACATGTTATTAACGGTGGATCTTCGATACAATAAACATTTATTGCGAATAATAAAATAAGGACTATTAATATTAGGCTTCTCAAAATGTTAAAAAATTATTGTTTTCAATTTAAATTGCAATATTATCATTTTTGGTTTTTCCAACTACTAATACTATCATTTTTTCATAATTACAATACTCATTTGCTATAGTATGTAACTGTTTAGGAGTTTGTGTCATCATTTCATCTAAGCTTGAAACATAATGTTCGAAGTTTAAATCCAGATCTTTGGCCGATCGAAACCTTTCGGCTTTTGCAAGTGGGCCATCGAAGCTTCGTAAGTAGGTACCATAAATATAGTTTTTAACAATATCGAGCTCGGTATTTGATACTTTCTCATTCATTAACCTGTTGATTTCAAAACGTATCTCATCAATGGCTTCATCAGTATGGTCGGCATTTACTTCAGTTGCTATACTCCAGTAATTACCGTGCTGATAATTCATAATATATGAATTTACACCGTAGGTAAACCCTTTTTGTTCACGAAGGTTAGACATTAATCGTGATCCAAAGTAGCCGCCTAAAATTGTGTTTAGAACAATAAGGCTATTATAATCTTGATGTTGTTTCCCAATAACTGGTTTGCCTATACGGATGGCAGATTGTAGAGAACCTTCTTTTTTAATGAATTTATTAATGCTGGTTACATCAACTACCTGAAATTTATTGATTGAACCAATTACAGGCTTACCCTGGTTGGTTCCAAAGTATTTATTGATATTAGAGATGGTATCACTCTTTACACTTCCACTTGCTATTATATAAGTATTTTGAGGTGTGTATTGCGAGTTATAAAAACTAACAAGATCCTGTCGAAGAACAGCGTCATAATCTGATAATTCCTTCACCCGTCCGTATGAGCTATCCGATCCAAAAATCAGCTTGTTGAACTCAAGCATAGCTTTGAATTTAACCTTATCAATATTTAGTGAAAACTGATGTCGTTTACGATTGATATAATTGGATAATTCGTATTCTTCAAACGAAGCATTTTCGAACATATCCTTAAGTATGGGCAATAATTTTGGGAGTTGTTTATTTAAAGAATAAAGAGTTAAAGATGCTTTATCTTTAGTGAGATTTGTATCGATAATTGCACCATGAAAGTCCAGTTTTTTTGCAATATCTTCAGATGACATTGTATTAGTTCCATCAGCAAGCAACTGAATTGTGCTTTCAGCTATCAGTCCTTTATTTTGTATTGCTGAACCTGCATTGAAAACAAAATCAAGTCTTGTGAAATCAACCTCACCTTCATCAATTATATAAGTTTCAATGCCGTTATCAAGAATAACCATATTGGGTTCACTAATATTCAACTGAATATGTTTACCTGTTGTTGGCATTTTTGACCTGTTAATATGCATGTGGTTTTTGCTCATTTGGTTCAACTATAGTCTATTATATAATAATGTATTTTGATTTTTTGCTTGGAAAATTTTACATGCAGTATTAAGTATATCAGCACGTTGAATACTTCTGTAAATTTCGAGTTCCTTGTTCCATTTTTCAGCATCACCAAGTAATTCATAATAACCAAGATTCATTGCCTTTGATAATACTGAAATTTGTGAAAAGATTAAATTTGATTCAATCTTATTCATAACTTTTTCATGTTCATATTTACTTATCAAATCAGTCGACAGGATATTAATTTCGTTATTAATAGCCTCAACGCCCATATCCATAGTTTTATTATCCATCAATTTACCAATTATGATGAATAAACCGTTATCAAGATCTCCGGTAACAAATGCATTAATTTCGGAGAAAACACTTTTTTCTTTTACAAGTTTTCTGAAAAGACGGGAGGAATTACCATTGGATAGTATATCAGAAATAAGGTCGCAATGATAAAACCTAATATCTGCTCTTTTTGGCATATGCCATGCCATATATATGGCATTTTGTGGTACATTACGAAATACTGATTTCTTTCTTTGTTTTGTTTGGATTGGTTCGTTGGGATACAATATGTCAATATCCTTACCTTTTCTAATTGGCTCAAACCATTTTTTCGAAAGCAATTCAATCTCGCTAATCGAAATATCTCCTGCAATTGAAAGAATAGCATTATTCGGATTATAATATTTTTTGTAAAAACTCTTTACATAGTTCATTGATGCTTTTTCAATGTGGCTAATTTCTTTTCCAATGGTATTCCATCTGTAAGGATGTTTTTTATAGGCTAAAGGTTTAAGTAATAAATATGCATCTCCATAAGGCTGATTTAAATAGTTTTGCTTAAACTCTTCAATTACAACCTGACGTTGAACATCAAGACTTGCTTGTGAAAATGCCAGATTATTCATTCTATCGGATTCAAGCCAAAATGCAACTTCCAGATTATTTTTGGGTAGGGTTAGATAATAGTTTGTAAAATCTGAATTTGTAAATGCATTGTTTTCGCCTCCGGCTTTCTCTAAAGGAATATCAAATTTTGGTATATTGGTAGAACCTCCAAACATCAGATGTTCAAATAAATGGGCAAAGCCGGTTCGGCGTACACTTTCGTCACGCGAACCCACCTTGTAAATTATATTCATTGCAATAATTGGTGATGTAGGGTCGCGATGAGCAATAACCTTTAAGCCATTGCTTAATTCAAATCTTTCAAATTTTATCATTAATAGTTAAATTTTCAACTCGTAGAAAGTGGAATTGTAATGCTTGTATATGCAATTATTTCAAGAACAAAAGTAAGGATATAACTTGAATATGAGGTAAATATTTTGCTGTGATTATGAAATAATTGATATTTTTGTTTCAGCAAAAAACATATTGCAACAATTTTAAAGAATTACAGTTTAAATCAATAATAAAGATGGTAAGAGATCAGAAAATATTTGACCTGATAAAGCTTGAGAAAGAACGTCAGATGAATGGGATAGAATTAATTGCTTCTGAAAACTTTGTAAGTGAGCAAGTACTTGAAGCCATGGGCTCAGTTATGACTAATAAGTATGCAGAAGGATATCCCGGAAAGAGATATTACGGTGGATGCGAAATAGTTGATCAAAGTGAGCAATTGGCAATCGATAGAGCTTGTGAGCTATTTGATGCTCAATATGCCAACGTTCAACCACACTCAGGTGCTCAGGCTAATATGGCTGTATTTTTAGCATGTTTAAAACCTGGCGATACTTTTATGGGACTTGATTTATCACACGGAGGTCATTTATCGCATGGCTCTTTTGTTAATTCGTCTGGAATATTGTACAACCCAATTGCATACGAGGTAAAAGAAGAAACGGGCATTGTTGATTATGATGCAATGGAAGAGATTGCTCTAAAGGGTAAACCAAAAATGATAATAGCAGGTGCTTCGGCATATTCAAGAGATTGGGATTATGAGCGAATGAGAGATATTGCCGATCAGGTTGGAGCAATTCTTATGGCCGACATTGCTCATCCGGCTGGATTAATTGCAAAAGGTATACTTAATGATCCAATTGAGCATTGCCATATTGTTACTACTACTACACATAAAACCCTACGTGGACCAAGAGGAGGAATGATACTTATGGGCGAGGATTTTGAGAATCCTTGGGGACTAAAAACTCCGAAAGGCGAAACAAAAATGATGTCGACAGTATTAAACTCAGCTGTATTTCCGGGTATTCAGGGTGGTCCTTTGGAACATGTAATTGCAGCCAAAGCTGTAGCATTTGGAGAAGCCTTAACTGATAGTTATTTCGAATATATATTACAAGTTAAAAAAAATGCTGATATAATGTCAAATGCATTTATATCAAGAGGATATAAGGTTATATCAGGAGGAACAGATAATCACTTAATGTTAATCGATCTTCGCAGTAAATTTCCTGATATCACAGGCAAGATAGTTGAAAATACCCTGGTAAGAGCTGATATTACAATTAATAAAAATATGGTGCCATTCGACAGTCGTTCACCATTTCAAACCAGCGGGTTACGAGTTGGAACTCCTGCTATTACAACACGTGGTTTAAAAGAAAATCATATGGAGCCAATAGTTGAGCTTATTGATGAGGTAATTTCAAATATTGATAATGAGGGTACAATTAATTCTGTGAAAAAAAGAGTTAACGAAATGATGAGTGGTTTTCCTCTTTTTGGTTATTAACACTTTATAATGAAACAACTTATATTAGTTCGACATGCCAAATCTTCCTGGGGAAACGTTGAGTTATCTGATCACGATAGGCCTATTAAAGATATTGGGGTAAAAAAGACCGATAAGATTATTAAATATTTAAAGGAAAAAAGTGTCAATCCTGATCTAATAATAACCAGTACTGCAGTAAGAGCATATGGTACAGCAAAATTAATTGCCGATGGTATTGGGTACAATTCAGAGAATATTGAAAAAAGGAAAACTCTTTACCATGCAGGTGAAGAAGATATTTTTGACGAATTATTTTCATTAAACAATTCAATTAATTCGGTTATGTTGGTAGCTCATAATCCAACTTTGACCGACTTTGTCAATAATTTTATTTCACCAAAAATTGATAATCTTCCAACAACTGGTGTTGTTTGTATCGAATTTAAGACCAATAGCTGGGAAAATATTGGGGATGCAAAATTTAAAGTTGAATTTGTTATTTTTCCACAAATGCTACCATAATGCCAACCACTAAACGACTTGTTAATAGAGAAATTTCCTGGCTACATTTTAATGAACGAGTACTTCAAGAAGCTATGGATGTTAACAATCCAGTTATCGAAAGACTTAAGTTTCTTGGAATTTATTCAAACAATCGCGATGAGTATTTCAGAGTACGAGTTGCAACCATTAAACGTATGGTGGAGATGGACAAAAAGAGGGATAAACTTCGCAAAATCCCCACATCTAAAATTCTAACAGAGATTCTTGATACTGTTGAGGAACAGGAAAAAAATTTTAATAGCACTTTCAAACTAATACTTGAAGAACTTAATAAACAAAAAATAGTTTTTCTTGATGAAACCGAATTAAATAAAAAACAAGGAGAGTTTATTCAACAATTCTTTAAAAATGAAGTTGTTCCAAACCTTTTCCCCATAATGCTTAATAGTCTTGAAAACTCTGATGCACTTCAAGATAATGCCATATATCTCGCTGTATTATTACAAGATTCAACATTGAGAAAAAATGAAGATTATGCACTTGTGAGAGTACCTAGCAATATTATATCCAGATTTTTAATTTTACCTTCTGATGACAATAAGAATTATGTTATAATGCTCGACGATGTTATGAGATATTCGATGAGTGAAATTTTTGCCCCTTTTGGGTTTGATATTTACCTTTCATATACCATCAAATTCACTCGTGATGCTGAACTGGATATTGATAATGACATTTCAAAAAGCTTTATTGAACAAATGAGCGATAGCATTAAAAAGCGTAAAAAAGGAGCCCCGGTTCGTTTCGTTTACGATAATGATATTCCGGCAAATTTTTTAGAAAAGTTACTTCAAAAATTAAATATTACCACTTCTGATAATTTGCGAGGTGGAGGTAAGTATCACAACTTTAAGGATTTCATGTCTTTTCCAAAAATTGGTTCAAAAAAGTTAGTTTACTCTAAATTAAAACCTTTACCACATCCAGCACTCAAGCCAGGGACAAGCATACTAAAAGTGATAAGTGAGCGAGATATATTATTGCATTTTCCATATCAATCATTTCAATATATAGTTGATTTGTTGCGTGAAGCATCTATTGACCCAAAAGTAAAGGCAATAAAAATGACATTTTACAGGGCTGCCCGCGATTCAAATGTAATAAACGCATTGATCAATGCAGCTCGAAATGGCAAAAGTGTTACGGTATTTTTGGAAATTCAGGCCAGGTTTGATGAGAAAGCAAATATCTACTGGACAAGAAAATTGCGCGAGGAGGGAGTGAAGATTATTCAAACTTTACAGGGTTATAAAGTTCATAGTAAACTACTGTTAATAAGGAGAAAAGAAGGAGGAAAAAATCGTTATTATGCTAACCTTAGCACAGGTAATTTTAATGAATCAACAGCAAAAGTATATGCTGATGATAGTTTACTAACTGCCAACCAGAATATAGCTAAGGAAGTAAATATGCTTTTCCATATATTCGAAGCACCTTATAATCCACCTAAGTTTAAACACCTACTGGTTGCTCCCTATTATTTAAGAAACAAGTTAATGGGGTTACTCAATACAGAAATACGTAATGCTAAGGCTGGTTTGGATGCTTGGGTTATTATTAAGTTAAATAATATTGTTGACGAAAAAATTGTAAATAAATTGTATAAAGCATCTCAAGCAGGTGTTAAATTAGAAATAATCTGTAGAGGTATATGTGTTTTGGTACCACAAGTTCCGGGTTTAAGTGAAAATATAAATGTAATTAGTGTGGTTGATAAATACCTTGAGCACTCACGGATACTGATATTTGCTAATGGTGGAGATCATAAATATTTTATTTCGTCGGCCGATTGGATGGTGAGAAATTTAGATCATAGATTTGAAACTACTTGCCCAATCTATGATGAGAACCTTAAAAAAGAAATTATGGATATTATCAAAATCCAATTAAGTGATAATGTAAAGGCCAGACTACTAAATCAAACCCCAATAAACAAGTATGTCCCTAATGATGATAAAAATTCTGTTAGATCCCAATTTGAGACTTATTTATATTTAAAAAAAATATCTGATTAATAATTTACGATTATTTCGGTCGACAAAATGAACCTTAAAGTTAAAATTTTATAAACTGGTAGTCGCTTTCAAGGAATATAATCTATAGTTTCTATATTTGCAGCCTAAGCATTAAAACCATATATATAGATTAGTTACACAATGCAGAAAACCACCCTCTTAATGGTTAAATCAGGAATAACATTATTTATTCTGCTTACATTTGTTGCAATTGCTCAGGGTCAAATTAATTACCATCATTTTATAGCAAAAGGTCAAAGTGAATTGCAGAATGAGAAATACCTCGAAGCAATTAAGAGCTTTAATACTGCTTTAAGTTCAAAACAAGATGGTTTTGAGGCATTTTTTTTAAGGGGAATTGCGAAATTTAGTTTGGGCGACTATAGTGGAGCTGCAAATGATTTTACAAAAACGGTTAACTTTCACCCACTTTACGCTCGTGCCTATCAATACCGGGGTATTTCTTACGATAGGCTGCTTGATTATGCACATGCTGTTAGAGACTTTAATAAGGCACTTGAAATTGATCCATTTAATCCAGATATTTTTTTGGCTCGTGGCGATACTAAGATGCACATTCGTGATTATGAAGGTGCCGTTAACGATTTCTCGGCCTCAATAAATTTAAAAGCTAATGTAGCTTCCGCGTGGCTTAATCGAGGTATTGCCAAGCATTTTCTTAATCAAAATACCGAAGCCCTTAAGGATATTGATAAGGCGATTTATCTCGATTATTTTAATTCTGAAGCATGGGTAAAACGAGGTATGATAAAATATGAAATTGATAGTATTGAATCGGCGGTTGCAGATTATAATCATGCAATTACACTCGACGACAGTAACCCTTTTGTTTATTTTCAAAGAGCTCTTGCATATTTGAAGTTAGAAGATACATTAAGCACTATCGATAACTACAATAAAGTACTTGAACTTGATCCTAATAATGCTCTAACCTATTATAATTTGGCAATAGTTTATGGTGCAGGAAAAAATTATCAAAAGGCAATTGAAGCATATAATGAAGTAACAAATATCAATCCCTTCAACATTTATACCTATTATAACAGAGGAAATATTTATTACCTATTGAAAAGATACTCTGAAGCCGAAAACGATTTATCAACTGCTATTGAAATATTTCCAGATTTTGCAGGCGCATATATTAATAGATCAGCAGTAAGAGAAGCCTTAAAGGATAGAGTGGGAGCTAGAGCCGATCATGATCGGGCAACAGAAATTATTGCAGCTGCCAATGCTGATGGACTTGATGCAAATGTACTTTACAGCAGGTATGCCGACTCATCATATTTTAACAGAATAATTGAATTTGAAGCTGATTTTGTGAATGGGAATATGCAGAAAGGGAGAATTCAATTTAATAGAATAAATATTGAACCAAAAACAAATTTCTATTTGATTTATGCTTTCGATCTTCCTGATTCTATTTATATGAAGTACACGCAGTATGAGTATTTTGATGAGAATATTTCTGCATTTAATGCTGATAATAAACTGGGAATTAGGTTTGTATTCACAACACGCGACTGGCCTGTAACAAAAGAAACGGCATTACAAGAGCTGCAGAGGATAGATAGTACAATTCTTATTAATGGTGATACAGCAGGGGCATATTTTTTAAAAGGAGTTGTTAACAGTATGTTACAAAATTATACCACAGCAATAAATGCATACGATATTGCTCTTAAGTATGATCCTACTATATCTTATGCTCTTTTAAATAGAGGAACGTTGCGCTACGAAATGGATGAGTTTATTTATGCTGATAGTAAGTATACGAATTCAATAACCATAAGTAAAAAATCATTTAACGGCAAGCATGAGGGAGAAATGACTCCACCAGATCACATGGAAGTTCTAACCGACTTTACCAAAGTAATAGAACAAAATCCGGGATTGCCATTTGTTTATTATAATAGAGCAAACGTAAAATTAACCCTGAAAAAATATCAGCGGGCAATTGATGATTATTCAATGGCAATAAAATTACAACCCACCCTTGCCGAAGCATATTATAATAGAGCATTAACATTGCTTTATGTTAATGAATCGGAACTAGCATGTGTGGATTTAAGTAAGGCAGGTGAGCTTGGTATTACAGAATCATACAATGTAATAAAACGGTTTTGTAATAAATAAAGTATAAGCTATTTTTTAACTAGTTATAGATTAAAACATTGAAATTTGATATTTATTAGTTGTTGCTTTCAGGCGCATACAATTAGTAATTCAATCATATTAATTTTCTATTCGTATATGTTTATTGATTGATCACAAACAATACTACCTGATAATTGTTTCTTTTCTGTCAGGACCAAATGATACCAATTTAACCGGAACACCTACACTATCTTCAATATATTTAATGTAATTCTTTAGGTCACAAGGCAAGTCATCATAACTTGATGCAATTGTAATATCAGAACCCCAGCCAGGTAATGAAGTATATACAGGTGTTAATAAACCTTCACTGTCATCAAATGGAATTTCAGAAGTTTCTTCACCTTTGTACAAATAATTTGAAGCAGCCTTAATTTCTTTAAACTGATTCATAACATCTGATTTCATCATCATCAGTTCGGTAACTCCATTTAGCATTATGGCATATTTTAATGCCGGTATATCAAGCCAGCCACAACGCCTTGGACGCCCTGTAGTTGACCCAAACTCATTACCAATTTTACGGAGCATATCTCCATCTTTATCAAACAACTCGGTTGGAAATGGTCCGCTACCTACTCGTGTACAATAAGCTTTAAATATTCCAAATACTTTACCAATATTTTTAGGAGCAATGCCTAGCCCGATACAAACTCCTGCGGTTGTCGTATTTGAAGATGTAACAAATGGATATGATCCAAAATCTATATCTAACAGAGTTCCCTGAGCTCCTTCAGCTAATATTTTTTTTCCAGCTTCAAGTTGCTCATTTAAATAATACTCACTGTTAACTTTTTTAAGAGAAATAAGTACTTTTAATGCTTCATGCCAATTTTTTTCGTACTCCAAAAACAATTGACCATCAATTTCTATATCTTTATAGTTGGTATTATATTGTTCAATAATTTGGATGTGTCGCTTTCTTGCATTTTGATATTTGATATCGAAATTTGCATTTTCAATATCCCCAACTCTGATCCCGTTTCTACTAACTTTATCTGTATAGCAAGGGCCGATTCCTTTTAGGGTAGAACCAATCTTATCTTTACCTTTGGCTTTTTCATAAACAGCATCGAGTAATCTATGCGTTGGTAAAATTATATGTGCTTTACGTGAAACCAATAAATTTTCTCTAACATCAATACCACTTTCATCCAGTTTATTAATCTCTTTACGAAGTATGAAAGGATCAATGATCACACCATTCCCGATAACATTAATAGTATTTGAATTAAAAATACCTGAAGGAATTGTGTGAAGAACAAATTTCTTATTGTCGAATTCAATTGTATGTCCTGCATTTGGCCCTCCCTGGAAACGGGCTATTATATCATATTGTGGAGTAAGTACATCAACTACTTTGCCTTTTCCTTCGTCACCCCATTGTAATCCTAAAAGTACATCAATCTTCATGTTATTGCTATTATTACAAATTGTTTTCCTTATCAAATTATCGCTAATACTAAAGCTTTTCACATTAAAAAACCCTGTGTAATTAAACAGGGTTTATAATGCTTGCAAAAATAATAAATTGCAGACTGAGCGAATAAAATAGTTATCAAAATTTACTAACTATCTTTAGTGTTTCCACTTTTATGAGTGCTGCATTTACCATAAAATGTTAAGGAATGATAAGCAACTTCAACACCCAACAATTCCTCAACCGACTTTTGTATTTCCTGTATACGAGGGTCGCAAAATTCAAGTACTTTTCCATCTGTTGTACAAACGAAATGGTCATGTTGCTTAAATTTGAAAGAGCGTTCGAATTGGGCACAGTTGTTACCAAACTGATGTTTAGTTACCAGATTGCAATCGAGAAGTAATTCAATGGTATTATAAAGGGTTGCCCTGCTAACGCGATACTTATTATTTTTCATTCTAATATAAAGAGTCTCAATGTCGAAATGACCTTCGGTGGCATATATCTCTTTTAGAATAGTATAGCGTTCTGGTGTTTTTCGGTATCCTTTAGATTCCAGATGATCAGTAAAAAGCTTTTTTACTGAATCATATGTGTCCTTTTTATTATTTAATTTCATACCTGGATATTTTGGCGTAAAATTAGTAAATTTCTTTTATTTAGTTTAAGTATAAATAATAAAAAACTAAATTTTATCAAGACGTGTGGTCTTAATGATAGATTTGTTTTTTTTCAAACTTGCTAATAATTGTTTTAGAGTATTAGTGCTTGCTACATAAATAGTTATGTCGAGGTCGGCTAATCCCTCACTACTAGTTAAATTAAATGAACGAATATTAATTTGGTACTCTTCAGTAATAACTGTTATTATTTCTTTTATTAATCCAAGACTATCGACAGCTTTTATATTCAAACCAGCAAGAAATGTAATTCCGTCTTTTTGTTTCCATTTAGCTTTAACAATATTTTTCCCATGTTGCGACATCAAGCGTATAGCATTATCACAATTAGTGAGATGAATCTGAATTGGTTCATTTGGGAAAACTAATCCCATAACGTTATCACCGGGCAAAGGGTTACAACAATCTGATACGTAATGTTCGAGGTTATTAAAATCTGAAATATATTTCTTCTCTTCTATACTTGCGTGAGTTGTTATTTCCTTATCATCAACTTCTGAATTTGCAACAATCTTTGGTTTTGTAAATGGTAGTCGGATATTCTTTATCCAACTTAATCTACTTTCATTTGGTTGTAGTATTTCCTTAATTTCTTTTAATCCTATCATTTTTTTTGCAACAAAGTAGTGCAAATCAATGGGGCCTTTTATATTACTTCCCGAAAGTAGCAAATTGATATTATTTTTTGTATTTTCAATATTAAGTTGCTTGAAATACTGTTCTAATTTTTCTTTGCCAATTTTTTTATATTGTTTCCTTTCATTCTTAATTGAATTGGTAATGCGTGATTTAGCACGTGCTGTCACAACATATTTGAACCAGTCCTCAGTTGGATTTTGAATTTTTGAGGTAATTATCTCAACCTGATCGCCGGACTTCATAATATGCCCTAGTGGTACAATACGATGGTTTATGTTGGCTCCTATACATTGATTACCTAGATCAGTATGAATTGAGTAGGCAAAATCGAGTATGGTAGCACCAATTGGCATTGTAAACATTTTACCTGCAGGTGTAAACACAAAAATTTCATCTGAAAATAAATTTCTTCTAAAATCTCTTATGAAATCAAAAGTATCTTCTTCATTTTCCTCGAGTAACAATTTTGTTTTATTTAACCAATTATCGATGCTTGTGTCTATTTTGTCGAGTTCTTTGTATTTCCAATAGGCCGCATATCCTTTGTTGGCAATTTCATCCATACGCTTACTGCGAATATGTAAATCAACCCATTGACCATAAGGATTCATTATTGTAGCATGAATTGCTTCGTAACCATTTGCTTTTGGTGTGCTTATCCAATCCCGAAGCCTTTTGCTATTCGATCGATATAATTCTGTAATTATTGAATATGCTGACCAACAAAGAAGTTTTTCCTCATTTGGATCAGAATCAACAATTATGTCGATTGATGAAGTATTGTATATATTTTCAAAGGGTACCTCCTGCTTTCGCATCTTTTGCCAAATTGAATAAGCAGTTTTAACATTTAGCTTTATTTCATATTTGATATTCAGTTTTTCAAACTCCTGAGAAATAGTTTTATACAGTATATTATAAGATAATAGTCGTTCTTCTGATGAACTATCAATTTTACCTAGTATTTCGGCGTAAACCATGGGTTGTGAAAACCTAAAGGAAAGTTCCTCCAATTCACTCTTTATTAAATATAAACCTAATCGATAGGCCAGAGGGGCATAAATATACTGAGTTTCTGAAACCATTCTTAATTGCTTATCTCGAGGCATACTCGCAAGTGTTCGCATATTATGAAGGCGATCAGCCAACTTTATAAGTATAACTCGAACATCATCCGATAGTGTAAATAATAGCTTCTTGATTGTTTCAGCCTGGGCAGTACTGGATGTAACAGAAATTTCATCAATCTTTGTAAGCCCATCAATTATTTTCGCTACTTCATCACCAAAAATCCTTTCTATATCCTCAAGTGTAAGGTCAGTATCCTCAACGGTATCATGAAGTAATGCTGATATTATTGAGGTGCGACCAAGCCCAATTTCTTTGGCCGCAATTATTGCAACTGAAATAGGGTGCAATATAAAAGGCTCGCCGGATTTTCGACGCATATCTTTGTGAGCATCAGCAGCAAGTCGGAAGGCTTTACGAACAAGCCATTTATCCTCAGTGTTTTTGCGAGTATGCCAAACCTCAATTAATCTCTTATACTGCCTGAGTATTTCAAGACGTTCTTTTTCACTATTTATATTAGTTCTTGACATACTTATTCTACAAAATTTGTGAACAAATGTAGCTATTATATACGGTAATGCAGATTATTAGTTTCGAACTGAAATTAATTTATAATAATTATTGTTAGCCTATATTTGCTGTGAATGGTAGGTATATAAACCTTCAATTGGGTTTCTAATAATCAGCCCGGTTTTTAACTCATTTTCCTTGCAGGCTTCTAATAATACATCTTTAAAATAATAAGCAATTGAACCTGTGAAACATATTTCATAATCCTGATAATTTGGGTACATCTTAATTTGATTCTTGATAAAATCGTTAAAGGCTTGTTTTACAGTGTTAAATACCCATGGGTTATCCATATGTTCATGCGCAAATTTGCTAATACCTGCGAAAAATCTATTTGGTTCGCTAGTACTATAAATATTGGTTAGCACTTTTTCGAAATCTAGCTTATAATTATTATAGAAGTTATTAGTAATCACTTGAGGTGCTTTTCCTTCCAAAATTCCCTTTAGAATTTTCATGCCAATATATGTCCCACTTCCTTCATCACCAAGTAAATAACCTACAGATGGTACATTGCCCACAACCTTTTTACCATCCCAAAAGCATGAATTAGAACCGGTTCCAAGTATACATGCAATTCCTTCTTTATTTTTTAATAATGCTACCGCTGCTCCGGTAAGGTCATGATTTATTTCAACCGATGAGTTTGGGAAAAGCTGCCATAGTGCACTTTTAACCATCGTGCAATTTATATCTGATGAACATCCGGAACCGTAAAAATGGATTCTCTCGATTTTGTTGGATATTAATTGAGGTAATAGTTCAATCTCAATTAGTTCAATAAGTCCGTTATCTTTATAATAATATGGATTATAACCACTTGTGCTGATTTCTTGTAATATTTCAGATCCACTGATTAATAACCAACTTGTTTTTGTGGAACCACTATCTGCAATTAATATCATAAGAGTTTAATAATTTTTGGTAAAAAAATAATAGTTCCTGTAATCAATGCAGCTATGGCAGAAATTAGTACCGCACCTGCAGCAAGATCTTTAACTATTCCTGCTGTTTTATTAATCTCTGGTGATATAATATCCACCAATAATTCCAATGCAGTATTAATTAATTCGGATGTGAGTACTATTCCAATGACAATTATTATTGAAACCCATTCGAGTGAACTAATGTTTAAAAAAAACCCGAGTAGAATTGCTATTAATGCTAAGCAAACATGAATTATTAAATTATGCTGTGTAGATAAAGCAAAGGTGATTCCTTTATAAGCATAAACAAAACTTCTTAATCTGGATGCTATGGAAAATGGCTTTGACATCTAAACTTATTTTTCAATAACAAAGATAGTTGAATTTATATTCCTAGGTTAATTATTGCTTGGTTCGTGCTTTACAACTGCCATTTTTTTCCATTTACCAGTTGCATAATATATATATGAGCATATAACTCCAAATGCCCACGCTATGGGAATGCCCCACCAAATACCTATGGATCCAAGCTCTACTGATAATAACCATGATATTGGAACTCGTATTGCCCAAAGTGCCAGAATAGTAATTATCATTGGAATAATAGTAGCTCCGGCTCCTCGTAATACACCATTGAAAATAAACATTGTTGATAGTATTACATAGAAAGGAGTTACAATATAAATATATTGTTTTCCTATTTCAATTACCTCAGGGTTATCGGTGAATAAACCAAATATTGGACCTGCAAAAATAACAGCAATAATAGTTATTGAGATTGATATTGTATTAATCATTAGTAGGGTAGACTTTAATCCCTTACCTATTCTTTCAAATTTGTTAGCACCAATATTTTGACCTACAAATGTTGATATTGCTGCAGAGAAATTCATGGCAGGCATTACCGCAAACGAATCAATTCGCATGGCGATACTGTATGCCGCGATTGTAGGAACACCAAAAATATTTACAATTCGATAAAGTGCTAAAAAGCCCAGAGCCACAAATGTTTGTTGTATTCCCGACGGTAAACCTATCCTCAAGCTTTTCATGAAGATATCCTTGTGGAATTTCATCTTGAGGGGTGAGAAATCCAAAAATGAATGATACTTATTTAAGTACCATACAATTGTGAAAAATGCTCCCGCCTGAGCAATTACAGTAGCTGCAGCAACACCAACAATTCCCCACTTGAAAACTACCACAAATAGTATATCAAGAACGATGTTTACAACAGTTGATATTACAAGAAAATAAACTGGAGTCTTTGAGTCGCCCATACCCCTGAGTATTGCGCTGGTACCCTGAAATCCAAAAAAGAAAACAAACCCAAGCGCATAAACATTGAAATATTCAACAGCAAGAGGAATAACATCAGTTGGTAAATCAATAATTTTAAATATATACTCGCTAAACCAAATACCAATAACAGTAAGAAAAATTGATGCAAAAAACA
>CALDOI010000320.1 GCA_937912115.1 uncultured Bacteroidota bacterium
TTATGAGCTACCATGTAGTCAATTACAATTTTTAAGTCAGGATCAATTATAGGTATACTTGGTGTGCTTGTCCCTACAGCTGCTGCATGAAAAGTTTTTATAAGTTTAAAGTGTTTTGTAATTAGGTCAAGGTCATCAACAATATTTCTGTTATTTCTTCCTACAGTGCGAGTTTCATAATTAATGCCAACATTATAGCCAAAAGGAGAATGGGCAGGAATCAAATTATGACTGTTGGTTACGGTTAGTGTTTCGGTTGCGCTGGTTGTTTTGCCATCCGTATCTTTTATCTCAATTCGTATAGAATAATTTCCCTCAGACTCATAAGTGTTCAGATGATTTGTTTCAAAAGTCCAATCCCTTTCCCATACTCCATCGTCTTCCCAATCAAATCTGAATTGAAGTTCGTTTGCATTATCTTCATCATCACGACTTTCATTTACATCAATATGAAACTCCGTAAATGTTGAACCTACATAAGGACTCAAGGTATAAACTAACTCAGGAGCATTGTTTTTTTTATCACATGAAGTAAATGCGAAAAGAATAGTTAATGCTACTGTAATAAGTGATGTAATAGATGGTGTAGTTTTCATATAGTTATTTTAGAATTGATAGTATTTTCCAAAAATAGCCACAAATAGATACCAGACAACTTCATTGGAGTTATTTAACTTTTTTAACATATCGTTAATTTGCAGATTTTAACATTAACAATCACTATGTGGTAATTACTGAAACACTGTATATTGCCTGAGACTTTTTTTAAGTACTTTTGATTTTTTAATACTAGAATATTATGGAAAATCCCACGAATAATAGTTATAGCATAAATAATAACACTAAAAAACGCTGGAGTCCGAGAGCTTTTAGCGAAAAAAATATTGAAAAGGAAAAAATCCACAGCATACTAGAGGCAGCTCGTTGGGCTCCTTCAGCTTTCAATGAACAACCATGGAGATTTATCGTTGGCCAAAAGGGAGATACTACTTATGATAGTATATTAAGTACTCTGGTTGACTGGAATATAATATGGGCAAGTAAAGCACCAGTGTTGATATTAAATATTGCAAATAAAACATTTACCCAAAATGGCAATCAGAATGTTACTTTCAAATATGATTTGGGTCAGTCTGTAGGATTAATGATAATAGAAGTTGTTAATCAAGGATTAGTTTCGCATCAAATGAGCGGTTTTAGTGCCGATAAAGCAGCTGAATTATTCAATATCCCCAATGACTACCAAGCTGTATCAGTAACCGCAATTGGGTATTATGGTGATGTTAAAGATTTACCAGAAGATATGGCGGCAATGGAATTAAAACCGAGAGAAAGAAATGAACTGAAGTCAATTGTTTTCGAGGGAGAATTTGGAAAACCATTTGGTTTTTTTCCATAGCCTAGCTCCAGCTTCAACCATCCAAATCTTTAAAGTTAGAAAATGAAATATACTACTTCATTAATGTTCCTGGTTTTCCTCTTACTAGGTTCATCTTGTCAAATGGGACAAAAAAATAGAAAGTCATCAAATAAAGCCCAAAAAGCTGAACGAATTATAGCTCCTAAATTTAATGCTGATTCAGCTTTTTTATATGTAGCTGATCAAGTTGATTTTGGACCTCGAGTACCTGGAAGTGATGAGCATAGAAAGTGTGCAATATGGATCATTGATAAGCTTGAGGATTATGGAGCTAATGTTACATCTCAAAAGTTCAAGACCAGAACTTATGATAATGTAACCAGAAGTGGACAAAACATTATTGGTTCATTTAATCCTGAAGCCGCAAAGCGGATATTATTAATGGCACATTGGGATACACGTCCGTTTGCTGATCATGATGATAACCCTGATAATTATAATACTCCCATTGATGGAGCCAATGATGGAGCTAGCGGGGTAGGAGTTCTTCTTGAGATGGCAAGACAATTTCAGTTAAAGAGCCCCAAAGTTGGTGTAGATATTGTCCTTTTTGATTTGGAAGACTGGGGGCCCCCACATGAGATGCAAATAACTTATGATGAAGAATATTGGGGATTAGGATCACAATATTGGTCACAAAATCCTCACAAGTATGGATACACTGCTGCCTTTGGAATATTATTGGATATGGTTGGTGCTAAAAATGCAGAATTCAGAAGGGAATATCATTCAGATCGTGAGGCCGGATTTGTAGTTGATATTGTTTGGGATGCTGCTGCCGATCTTGGATATAGGAATGTATTTATAGATGCCCCGGGCGGTCAAATAACTGATGACCATTATTTTGTAAACAAATATGCCAAGATTCCATCTATTGATATTATACATTTAGATTCAAATAGTAAAAACCGTAGCTTCTTCGATCATTGGCATACTATTAATGATAAGATTGAACATATCGATAAGCAAAGTCTGCAGATTGTTGGGGATGTACTTATGAATGTTGTTTATAATGAATAAAACAAACTAAACTAATTCTTATATATGCCCTTAAATTCCTTATATTGGTCAAATTAAAAAAAGGATGGTACACTGCTAAATAACTATGAGTTTTTATTCCTACTAAAAACCCTCCTCAACCAAATTGGAAGAATAATAACACCTATAATAAGGTAAGGATAATAGGAGATTAGCCTCCAAAATACAGCAAGTGGAGCATACCATGAACCATTGGGAATAAAATCACCTAAGAAATCTGAAAAAACAAACTCTGCAATACCGCTACCCCCGGGAGTTGGGCTAATCAATAGAATAATCCACATACTAAGCTGTCGTCCATAAATTAAAAAGTGATCCGAAATACTATATCGGTCTGCAAAAAATGCAATCAACATGAAATTAACTACCCAATACCTGCCGGTCCAGGCCAAAATAGTGGCAATGAAACTCTTAACCCAATATGAGGCAGGTTTCTTTTTTATTGAATCTGATGTTTGAATTAGCTGGTTTGCTGATTTTCTTGCCCTGAGCCTCCATCGCACCAGGATTGGAAAGAGAAAAACCCATGAAATAAAAGACTTAAATAAATGTGGATTTATAAAAAGGGCGTACGTTAAAAACAATGTGTAGAAGAAGATAATTAAGTAGCCTCCGTAAAAGGCATAGATAATCTGATCAATTGTTATCGATTCAGGTGGAAATATATCTGTCCCATAAACAAAATAAACAATTGGAACTGAAACAACGAAAAATACTTCATCAAGGAAAATTGCCGTAAGAACAACAGCAGTGCTTTTGCCAGCACTTATACCTTCTTTATATAAAAAGAAAATTGCCGGTCCGGTTCCGCCAACAACTGATGGAGAAATTGCCGAACTAAATTCCCAAAGCATGATTACATTAAATGCCTGTCCCCAGCTAATTTCTGAATCCGTTAGTATGATGAGGCGGTAAATATAGGCCAGATCACGAATAGCCATCATTAACAGGGCAATCAATATGTAAAAAACAGTATGCCATGTAAATGAAAGAAACGAAAATGTCTCAGCGTCAAAACTTCTGTACATTAAAAACGCACTTACACCAAGTCCTATTAAGATTGGCCATATTATACGACTTGGTTTTAAGCTATTTATTATTCTATCCAAAACTTTGTGCTTGTTGTGCAAAGATAATTCATATCCATAGAATTATGGCCTATCAAATGTTACTTTATTACAAACAAATGCGCCAATACGTCAGTGTGAATTTATACTTAGTGTCAATATGGCGCATTTGATTGATTTATTATCTCATTTTTAACAATGGAATAGGGTTTGACAAAATATGAGCGGAACACAAATAGAAATAATAACTGATTAAAAACAAAAAAATAGGAGGAAACAAAATGAATTTAGTAAAATTTAATCACCCGGGATTCACAAATTTTTTCGATAATCTAGAAAGAACTCATAGTGGATTATCTAATTACGCAAAAGGTAATGTGCCTTCAGTAAATATTATTGAAAATGATAAGGACTTTGTTATAGAGTTCGCCGTACCTGGAGTAAAAAAGGATGAGTTTAACATTAATCTTGATAATCAGGTGTTAACAGTATCGAGAGAACTTAAGGAAGAAAAAGAAGAAACAAAAGAAAACTACACTCGCAGAGAATTTGTTTATGATAGTTTCAGCCGTTCATTCACACTTCCAAAAAGTATACTGTTCGACAAAATTGCAGCTGATTATAACGAAGGAATATTAAAACTAACACTTCCCAAAAAAGAGGAAGAGGCTAAACTAAGTCGCGAAATAAAAATCTCTTAGCGCTATTTTTTAACTGCCAGCACTAATTGCAAAACCCGGTTGAAAGACTGGGTTTTTTTGTTTCTATCCTGAACAAATCAATTCAAAATATCATGTTTGTAGACTCTTTTAGCATATACGTCTATTTATAATCAATTTACAACGAATACCGGTAACTTATTTATATTTTTAAAATACATTTGTACCTTCGTTTATAACCTAAATTAATTATTATGAAAAAGTTTCTTATTGCATTTTGCACACTGATTTTGTTCAGTAGTGTTACTTTGATGGCTACTGATGATGATTCTAATAAAGTACCATTGGATCCCAAAGTACGTTATGGAAAACTAGATAACGGCATGACCTATTATATAAGGTCGAATGATCTTCCCGAAAATCGAGCTGATTTTTATATCGTTTTTGATGTGGGAGCAATCCTCGAAAATGATGATCAGGATGGTCTTGCGCACTTAACCGAGCACATGGCTTTTAATGGTACAAAAAACTTTCCTAAAAAAGGAGTTCTTGATTTTCTGGAAAGAAATGGTGTAGCATTTGGACATAATGTTAATGCCTTTACCAGTTTAGATGTTACGGCTTATAACCTTAATGATGTACCATTAACAAAGGAGTCTGTTGTTGATTCTGCTCTCCTGGTAATTCATGATTGGTCGAATTATGTTTCTTTCGAAGACGAAGAAATTGATGCTGAACGTAAAGTTGTTCACGAAGAATGGCGTACTCGCAGAAGCGCAGATTTTAGAATGATGAAAGAACTTATGCCAACTATTTACAACGGATCAAAATACGCTAAGCGCGATGTAATAGGTAGTCTTGATGTTATTGATAATTGTACATACGAAACCCTCCGTTCTTTTTACAGAGATTGGTATCGCCCTGATTTGGAAACGGTAATAATTGTTGGTGATTTTGATGCAGAAGAAATGGAGAAAAAAGTTATCGCTTTATTCTCGGAAGTCCCAAAAGCTGTTAACCCAATCCCACGTCCTGTATTTGAAGTTCCAAATAATAAAGAACCATTGGTTGGAATTGCCACTGATCCTGAAGCCCAAAGAAATACCGTTACAGTATATTTTAAACATGATATAGTTCAACCCGAAGATAAGGATGTTGATTATATGCGTGTTCTTCTTGTTCAGCGTATGTATAACGATATGATTAATAATCGACTTAATGAGTTGGTACAAAAAGAAAATCCACCATATATTGTTGGTTATTCGGCATATACAGGCATGACCAGGTCGAAGGATGCATTTATGGCAGTTGCATTTGCCAGGGATAATGAAATTCTTACAGCACTAAATACTGTCCTTGAAGAAAACCAAAGAGTTCGTCAACATGGATTTACCCAAAGTGAACTAGACAGAACAAAAATGGATATCCTTCGTGGATATGAAAAAGCATATAAGGAGAAGGATAAGCAAAAGAATAACAATTACGTTTGGGAGTATTTTTCTAATTATCTAACAAACGAACCAACCCCAGGAATAGAATACGAATTTGCTTTTGCTAATAAAGTATTGCCAGAAATAAGTCTGGAAGAAATAAATAGTCTGCCCGCCAGTTGGATCACAGATGATAATATCGTTGTTTCCATTACAGGTTTAGAAAAAGAAGGTGTTACACTTCCAACAAAAGAAGATGTTCTGGCTGTTATTGAAAAGAGTAAAAATGTAAAACTTGATGCTTATGTTGATGCTGTTCTTGACAAACCCCTTGTTGCCGTGCTACCCGAGCCATCACCAGTGGCTTCAACTGAAGTACTAAACGAACTTGGAGTTACAATATGGACATTGGAAAATGGAGCTGAAATAATACTAAAGAAAACTGATTTTAAAGAAGACGAGATATTATTTGATGCATATAGTTTTGGTGGAAGCTCATTGATTGAATTGGAAAAAATTCCATCTACAGACATGACAACAACCATTGTTTCTCAATGTGGAGTTGGTGAATTCGACAATATTACTTTAGAGAAGATGATGGCAGGAAAGGTTCTAAGACTTAACCCTTATATCACCGATATAACTGAGGGGTTCAGTGGATCAACTTCACCAGATGATATCGAAACTTTTATGCAACTCCTTTATTTAAAATTTGAGCAACCACGGTTTGATAGGGAAGCTTACGGAGCATTCCTTGGCCGTATTAAAGCCTGGGTTCAAAATACCAGTACCGACCCAAGAACTGTTGCAAACGACTCTATTTCATTCTTAATGGTTGACCGTAATCCCAGGAATTCTCCAATGAATACTGATAAACTTAACAAGGTTGATTTTGAAGAAATTAAAGCCATATACAATGATAGATTTGCAGATGGTGCTAATTTTAGATACTATTTTGTAGGAAATATCGATGAGGCAATATTAAAGCCATTGGTTGAAACTTACATTGGGGGATTGTCTGATAAATCAGAAAAAGAAACATGGAAAGACAATAATGTTCGCCCACCAAAGGAGGATGCCGTAAACGTATTTAATATTCCAATGGAAACTCCAAAAGCAACGGTATTTGTTAATTATAATGGCAATATGAAGTATAATGCCGAGAATATTGTTTACTTAAGTGCGATCAAATATATTCTCAGTTTAAGATACACAGAAACCATTAGGGAAGAAGAAGGGGGATCATATGGAGTTGGAGTTTGGACATCAACAAGTAAATATCCCTATGAAGGATTTAAAATAAATATGAAGTTTGATTGTGATCCTGAAAGGGCTGAAGCCTTAAAATCAATTGTATATGCTGAGGTGGATAAACTAAAAGTTGATGGTCCTAAAGAAAAAGATGTTAATAAAACAATTGAGTACTTCATTAAAACACGCGAGGAAGATTTAAAGGAAAACAGGTTCTGGCTAGATGCACTTGTATCGATGGATAAGTACGATCTAAACACAATTGATAAAGCAAATTATGAAGAGATTGTTAAGAATATGACAGTTAAGAAACTTCAAAAATTTGCAAGTATGGTGTTTGGTAGTAGTAAGAATGTTGAAGTTGTTATGCTTCCTTTAGCTGAGTAACTGCACCACTTAGTTAGGATTAAGTTTGTATCCTAAAATTTTGATAATAAACTCCCAAATTAGTAATTTATTTGGGAGTTTTTTTTGCTAAGTGGTTTACAAAGAAATCTATGCAAACATCAACAAACTAATAGCCATTACACCCATTCCGGCAATTAAGCCATAAATTGAAAGATGATGCTCGCCATATTCTTCGGCTGCTGGCAATAATTCATCGAGGGAAATAAACACCATAATACCTGCCACACTTGCAAAAAGCACACCAAATACAATTGGTGATAAGAACGGCATTAGTAGTAAAAACCCAATTAACGCACCAACTGGTTCTGCTAGTCCTGAAGCTAAGGAAAGCCAAAATGCTTTTTTGCGACTTCCTGTGGCATAATAAATTGGAATGGAAACTGCTATCCCTTCAGGAATATTGTGTATCGCTATAGCAACTGCGATGGCAATACCCAGAGTTGGATCCGTTAGAGCTGCTGTAAATGTGGCCAATCCTTCCGGGAAGTTATGGATAGCAATGGCCAAAGCTGTAAACATCCCCATCCTCATTAATTTAGATGTGTCTTTGGGTTTGTCAGTCGACATTTCTTCAACTTTGTGCATTTCGTGAGGGTTCTCAGCAGAAGGAATTAACTTATCGATAATAGCGATAAATAGTATTCCACCAAAAAATGCTGCTACCGTGTACCAATAACCCTGTGTTTCTCCCAACTCAGATGAAAGTTCAGTTCTTGCTTTTACAAATATCTCAACAAACGAAACATATATCATAACCCCGGCTGAAAACCCCAATGCTACTGATAAAAACCCTGTATTGGTTTTCTTTGCAAAAAAAGCTAGTGCACTTCCTACTCCTGTTGATAATCCAGCAAAAAGTGTTAGTCCAAATGCAAACGCAATTGCGTTCCAATCCATCCCACTCCAATCCATAGCTAATTTAGTTTTTGATTATTCTTCGATTGATTTTCGATTTTGTTTCTCTTTATGCTCTTTATATGCCCGTCTCATTTTAACCTTTTCCATTTCTCTGTCTAATACCAGATGAGTAATTCGCCAGGCTTGTTCATCAACATCGGGCAACCTCAATGCATTATTAAATTTTGATTCATCTACATCATGCCTGTAAATCAAATTACATAATTTCTCAAAATCGTTTACAAGTAAATTGGAAACAAATATGTGAAGCCTGATTTCCAGATCATTTCTGCTCAATGAGTCATAATCACTTTTAAGGGGTTCGTTATATCTATAAATTTCTTCGTTCAATTTAAGGGGAAGTTTATTAATCAAAAGTACAGAAATTAATTGCTTGATAAAAAATTGTGGCATAGTTGTTGGAATTTTATGGATTAACCGCGGACAAAAAATTAATTCTTAAAAAAACTGCTATGAAAAAATTGAAAAAAAGAAAGTGGAATTGATGTCACAGCAAATCAGAATACCAAGGTTGAACCAATCGAAAAGCCGTTTGTATTTAAACAAGAAGTAATAGAGGTTGCTCCTCCAGTATATATTGCTGAAGAACAACCATCTTTTCCTGGTGGCTATCCAGCAATGTTAAAGTTTTTAAAGGATAAGGTTGTTTACCCCGAGTTGGCAAAGCAAATAAACACAACTGGTACTGTATATCTTCAGTTTATTGTAGAAAAAGATGGATCAATAACTGACATTAAGCTACTAAGAGAAATAGGGAGCGGGTGTGATGAAGAGGCCATAAGGCTTATGAAGTTAATGCCTAAATGGATTTGTGGAAAGCAAAATGGTAGGCCTGTGAGAGTAATGATGTCACTTCCAATTAAGTTTTCACTACTATAATATTGGTAATTTCCGTTCGTTATTAGATTTTGATCTAATTTTGCAAACTAAAATCTATATCATGAATAAAAGAATAATAGTACTTACACTTATCATATTTTTTGGATACAATGCAGTTGCTCAGATGAATAGTATGGTAGTCGACCCTAAAACGAATACTAAAATGCTTATGGGTTATTGTGATAAGAAGGGTTTGAATAAGGACGTTTATGGTACATATTTTAGAAGTCAGTATGATATTTATAAGCCAGCAGAATCATATACATCAAAACTTGAAGGCAAGATTAATGATTACGAAATCACTATTGTATTGGGTACCTGGTGCTCAGATAGTCAGAGAGAGGTTCCGAGATTTTTTAAGGTACTAAACGAGACCGGCTATAACGACAAAAGAGTTAAGGTAATTGCTGTTGATAAGAAAAAACAGGCCATTGTTGTTGACATAAGTGATATGAATATTGAACGTGTTCCAACTTTCATTATCTATAAGGACGAAAAAGAAGTTGGAAGAATAGTTGAAACTCCAAAAAAATCCCTTGAAAGGGATCTTTGGAAAATTATTAAATAGCTTCTAATCATTAATTTAACAATTATGTTTTAATGATTATATACTCTAGAATCTCGGATACAACCACGCATCTCAAACAAAAGAGGGATGAAGGGAGTACTATTGGCTTTGTTCCTACTATGGGAGCATTGCATGAAGGACATCTTGAACTGATGCGAAAGGCTAAAAAAGAAAATGACCTGCTGGTAGTAAGCATTTTTGTAAACCCTATTCAGTTTAATAATCAGGATGATCTGAAAAAATATCCAAGAGATTTAAAAAAAGATTCGGAATTACTAGCGACTGTTGGATGCGATATTCTATTTGCTCCTACGGTTAATGAAATGTATCCTGAAAAAGTTACGAAGAAATACGATTTCGGATTGCTCGAAAACATAATGGAAGGAGCTTCCCGACCTGGCCATTTTAATGGAGTAGGTGTTGTGGTTAGCAAGTTATTTGATATTTGCATCCCTCATAAGGCCTACTTTGGCGAAAAGGATTATCAACAACTTGCCATTATTAAAAAGCTTGTTGAGATAGAATCCATTCCCGTTGAAATTGTACCTTGCCCCATTGTTAGGGAAGTTGATGGGCTTGCTATGAGTTCTAGAAATGAACGGCTTACTCCTAATGAAAGAGCTTCAGCACCGTATATCTACGAAGTTCTACAGGATGCTAAAACCACAAGCGAATTTTTATGTACTAATAGACTTAAGCAATATGTATTAAATCAGTTTAGTGATCGTAAAGAGTTTGAAGTTGAATATTTTGAACTGGCCGATGATGTTGACTTACAACCCATTAAAACACATGATCCTGAGAAAGGAACAATTGGCTTTATTGCGGTTAATCTTGGCAAAGTCAGATTAATCGACAATATTCGAATTATTTAATAATTTTGCAGCTGCAATTATCAGGATCTATAAATAGTATAATGAATATAGAGGTATTAAAATCTAAAATCCATAGGGCGACAGTAACAATGGCCGATCTCAACTATATTGGGAGTATAGCTATTGATGAGAACATTATGGAGGCTGCGAATTTGATCGAGAACGAAAAAGTCAGCATATATAACATCACTAACGGTGAGCGGTTATCTACATATGTGATTAAGGGAGAAAGAGGCTCTGGGATTATTTCATTGAATGGTGCTGCTGCCCGAAAAGTTGCAGTTCATGACCATGTTATAATTGTATCATATGCAAGCATGGATTTTGAAGAGGCAAAATCGTTTAAACCAACAATCCTCTTCCCCGATGAAAACAATCATATAACATAGGATTTTGGCGCCCTTTCAAAAAAGAAGAATTTTCACAATACTTCAGTACTTATTTTTTCTGGGTATTGGATTACTTTTGTTATGGTTGAGTTTTAGGAAACTTGACATGACCGAAGTTTGGCGTGATATTAAGGAAGCAAATTATTATTGGCTAATATTTGCATTGGTACTAGCCATTGCATCTCATATTTTCAGGGCTCTTAGATGGAATTTGCTTATTAATTCACTCAATTACAAAACCAAATTATCAACTACATTTTATGCTGTAATGATTGGCTATATGGCTAATACAGCTGTTCCACGTATGGGTGAGCTTGCTCGGTGTGGAGTGCTTTCCAAAAAGGAGAAGATTCCATTTAATGCTTTATTTGGTACTGTAATTTCAGAAAGATTGTTTGATTTGGTAACTCTTTTTGTAATAATTATTCTTGTAATAATTTTTCAATTTAAATCACTTAGTGGTTTTATATCAAAAAACTTTGGGCCATTTTTCGATAATCTGGCATCAAATATTCATAGTTTATTATTTTTTGTTGGAATCACAATAGTTTTTGTTATTGCAGTATATTTTATTCTCAGACTGCTAAAAGAAAAAATCAAAAGACTTCCTTTCTATCAAAAACTTAGAACTTTTTTCGATGGATTACTTGATGGCATTAAAACAATATTGAAACTTAAACAAAAGTGGCTTTTCCTATTATACACATTTTTTATATGGCTGTTTTATGCATGCATGGTATACTTTCCTGTATTTATGCTGCCCGAAACAAGTCAGCTTACATTTGCTGATGCATTAACAATATTAGCTATTGGAAGCCTTGGAGTTGTTGCCCCTGTTCCTGGTGGTATTGGAGCCTATCACTTCATTGTTAAGGCGGTACTTGTTGAAATATTCAAAATAGGAGGCAATGCAGCTGGTTCGTTTGCAGCAATTACACATGGCGGGCAAACAATATTAAATGTTGTTGTGGGAAGTTTGTCGTATTTTTACATTGGAGTTCTGGCAAAAAGAGAGAAACCTTTAAATGAATAGTTTATTATCCATATCTGATAAAATTCTGGTTGGGGAAAACCTAATTTCAAAATTGAATTTTTGGGGTTCATCTAATAATACAATTGTTTTTACAAACGGCGTTTTTGATTTACTTCACCTGGGCCATATTGATTATTTAAGCAAGGCCAAGGACGAAGGAGACATACTTATTGTAGGAGTTAATTCGGATAGCTCTGCCCGAAATTTGGGGAAGGGTAATTCTCGCCCTATTACAGATGAAAAATCAAGATCAACAATTATTGCAGCCCTACAATTTGTGGATGCTGTTATACTATTTGATGAAGATACTCCATACGAATTAATTAAAATAGTTCAACCTGATGTACTGGTTAAAGGTGCAGATTATAAACCTGAAGATATTGTTGGTTACGATATAGTTACAGCCAAAGGAGGCTCGATAAAAACAATAGCTTTTTTGCCCGGATATTCAACAACCTCAATCGAAGAGAAGATAAAACAAAGTTAAGATACTTTCACTTTTCTTGTAAATATTGCAACTATTGCTGAGGTTACAATCCCCATCACCATTGCTCCAATTAATCCCTGAATCATATAGCTGTTAAGGTTGAAGTATTCTTCAGCTGATTCCCTTGTTAAGCTTCCCGATTCAACTGAGTATTCAATTACATTGGTAAAGTAATCAGGTGTAATTAACTCAAGTGTTATCACTTGTGAAACAGGACTTATGATGGTAACAACAACTGTTATGATCAAACCACTTACGAAACCTTGCTTATAGGTCATAGTGCCAGAATAGTAGTTTTTACGCTTATCTAACAATGCCAATACATAGATTATAATTGCAGGGATAGCTATAAAATTGGTATAAATATAATGTTGGTCGATATGTGTACTATGCAGACCAACTAGTCTTTCAATCAGCATCCATAATATAATCATAATTATAAATATGAATGCCCATTTTACTTCGACGGCAATCTTTTTCATGGAACCGTTGTTTTAAAAGTTTAGTGTTTTACAATTAATGATTGCACAAGCTCCATTTGAATTTGAGCCACCTTCTTTCTTGACACATCACCATTAATGCTTACAAGAATATAGGCTGTATGTGAAAGTTTATAATCACAATAAACATGGTTTTTTGATGTGCGATATATCCTTTTAAAGTGTTCATGAACAGGCAGATTTAATGTTGAACAAACTTGTTGTGCTCTATTGAGAGATTGGTTAAATGATTCTTCATCAGGCATTTCCAACTCAGGATATAAGTCGGAGGCATAGTGTATTAATTGGGCATCAACAATTGCATTTAAAAAATCAACCAGAGGTTCATTTTTTTGTGAATGTTCTATTCTAATTAAAGCGTTCATGATTCCATTTTTTTCAGTTCACTAAATAATTCTTCTTGTTTTTCGGTTAGGTTAGTCGGGATTATAATGTTAGTTTTCACATATAAATCTCCATAATCTGTTTTACTACCATAAACTGGCATTCCTTTTCCTTTTAATCGGAGTGATTTTCCTCCCTGAGTGCCTTTTGGGATGGTCATGTTTACGTTTCCGTTTAATGTGGGAACCTCAATTTTACCACCTAGTACAGCAGTATACATATCTACCGGAAGGTCTGAATACAAATTATTTCCTTTTCGCTTAAAATTAGGATTTGGAATAATATGAATTGTAATAATTAAATCGCCGAAACTCCCCCCATTAATTCCGGGACTTCCTTTGCCTGCAAGTTTTATTTTTTGCTTATCTCTGGTTCCTGGTTTAGTAGTGAGTCTTAGCTTTTTACCATTTATATTTATGATCCTAATTCCTCCATGATATGCCTCTTCCAGAGTCATTTCCATTTCAGCAGAATAGTTTTGTCCTTTTCTGGAAGGTTTTGGTCTTCCGGAAGTCCCTGAATATCCGCCACCAAAAATATTATTAAAGAAATCAGAGAACATTTCAGGATCACCCTCATATGTTTGATGTCTGCCTTGGCCGCCTGTATTGGCATAATATTGCGAATAGTCAAAACCTCCTGTCCCACCTCCCTGTTGTTGCTGGTTTTTCCAATTAGCACCCAAGTCGTCATATTTTTTCCTATTTTCATCATGACTCAATACCTCATACGCTTCCGAAATTTCTTTAAATTTCTCTTCAAGGGCTTTGTCTCCATTGGTTTTATCGGGATGGTATTTTTTAGCAAGGCTGCGATATGCTTTTTTTATCTCGTCTTTTGTTGCTTTTTTATTAACCCCAAGAATTGTATAGTAATCTTTATAATCCATTGCACATTGATTAAGAGACTATAAATATAATAATTTATTGAGAATATAATAATCACTCAAAGAGCTTGAATACTATTACGAATGATTAACAGGTTTGATTGAATAATAGCCTCATCAATGATTTGCTTATGATCGAATGCAAGCGGAGGAAGGTTTTTAATACTGAACCATTGTACATTTTTTGCGTCGTCACCAGCCTTGGTTTTAGTTTTAGCTTTTGCAATTCCAATAAATACTACAGATATCGTTCGTCCACGAGGATCACGGTCAACCTCGCTATAGGTCTTAAATTGGGAAAGTATTATATCAACAAGTCCGGTCTCTTCAGCTAATTCCCTATCTGCTGCTTGTTCAAGTGTTTCATCCATATCAACAAAACCTCCGGGTAGAGCCCAATCATCCATAAAAGGTGGATTAAGCCTTTGAATCAATAATATTTCAGGATTAGCACAAACATCTCTTAGTATTATTATATCAACAGTTACTGAGGGTCGTGGGTAATCGTAAGAATATTTTTTCATTGTAGTTTTAAGTATTGGTTCTTATTTGTGATTTGGTGCTTGTCATTTGATATTTAATTGATTAGACTTAGCAGAAGTGTTCAAGCTATAATTCTTCCATTAGCTTCTTAATGGATTGGTGATGAGCTTTTACAATCCCTTTTTCAGTAATAATACCGTTTATATATTTTGCCGGAGTAACATCAAATGCCAGATTTAATGCCTTAGATCCCGGTGAACAAACCAATACTTGTACAGGATTTCCATTTTTATCTATCCCTGATTGGTATAATACTTCTTCCTGACTTCGCTCTTCGATGGGAATTTCTTTACCTGTTGCACAATCAATATCAATTGTTGATGTTGGTGCAGCTACATAAAATGGAATATTAAATTCTTTTGCAAGTATAGCTCGCCCTAATGTTCCAATTTTGTTAGCCACATCGCCATTTGCTGCTATCCTATCGGCACCAACTATAACCAAATCAATTTTTCCCTGCGACATAAGCGTAGCCGCCGCATTATCAGGAATAATAACATGTGGAATACCATTGTTGAATAGTTCCCATGCAGTTAGTTTTCCCCCCTGATTACGGGGACGGGTTTCATCAACATAAACAAATACCTCTTTACCTTGTTTGGCAGCCAGATAAATGGGGGCTAGTGCTGTTCCATAATCAACAAATGCTAACCAACCTGCGTTACAGTGGGTTAATATATTGGCTTTCTTTTTGAAAAGATCGCTTCCAAGTTCTCCTATCCTTTTGGAATCCGTAGAATCCTTAAGAGCTACTTTTTGAGCTTCAACCATTGCGCTTTCGGGCGAGATTAATCCGGCGTGATACACTTTTTCAACAGCATAAAATAAGTTGCGGGCAGTTGGTCGGGTATTTTCAATATCCTGACGTGCTTCACGAACTCTTACGGCATTTTCTGGGTCATCTCTAAATTGAAGAAATGCCTGTGCCATTGCATAACCTGCTGCTGCCCCAATAGCTCCAGCACCTCGAATTGTCATATCGGTAATTGCCATGCATGTATCCCAATAAGTTTTGCATTCGTGAATTTCGAACTTGAATGGAAGTAAATTTTGTTGGATCATAAAAACCGAAGTTCCTTCAATCCAAACGGTTTGATATAGTTTATCGTTTACTATCATGTTAGTGAGTTGTGAATAGTGAATGGTTTATTAGAGGACAATTAGTCATTGCCTGCCTGCCGGCAAAGGCAGGGATAACTGGTTGATTAGTAATTAATTTCAAGATTTATCGTTCAAAATTTCCAAAGCATTCCAAATCATCAACCCTGTTCCTATTTCGATACTCCTTTCATCTACATTAAAGGTTGGTGAATGGAGGTTTGAAGTAAGCCCCTTATCTTTATTTGCAATTCCCAGACGGTAAAAACAGCCTGGTATTAATTGAGTATAACGTGCAAAATCTTCAACTGTAGTCCTGACGTCGAGATCAAATACATTTTCCTCTCCCAGAAACTCAGCAGCAGAAATCTTAAATTTTTCAGTCAGTTTATTATCATTTTCCAGTACCGGGTAACCACTGTTAATGAATACATTACAAGTTGTATTGTGCTTGGCAGCAGTTTTACTGGAAATATCTTTAATTAAGCTATGCACTTTTTTTCTCCAATCTTTGTCAAAAGTTCTGAAAGTGCCAATTATTTTTACTTCCGACGGAATTACATTAAACGCTCCATCAGCTATAATCTTTCCAAATGAAAGCACTGTAGGAAAACCATCAGGTGATTGTTCTGAAACTGCTTTTTTGACTTTTACAATGATTTCTGAAGCCGACAAAATAGTATCGTCGAAGCTTGAGGGAATAGCAGCATGGCCTCCTCTCCCATTAATTGTAAGAATAACTTCATCAGATGAGGCCATGTAAACCCCTGATCTAACACCCACCTGTCCTACTTCAAGTTCAGGAAAAACATGTTGGCCAATGATTAACTCAGGTGCAGGATTTTCAAGTACTCCTTCTTCAATCATTTTAATTGCTCCTCCGGGAAGAGATTCTTCTGCTGGCTGGAAAATAAATTTTATTGTCCCTTTAAACCAATCAATATTTTCCGATAGAATCTTTATGATTCCAAGCAAACATGTCATATGAACATCATGGCCACATGCATGCATAATTCCTTCATTTATTGAACAGTAATCTATATCATTATTCTCATTTATTGGAAGAGCATCCATATCAGCACGTAAAGCAATTACTTTTGAGGCAGGGTTATTTCCTTCAATTAAACCAACAATTCCATATCCCCCAATGTTAGTTTGGTGTGCGATCCCCCAACCCTTTAGTAGCTCTGAAATATACTTAGCAGTTTTCTCTTCCTTAAAACTTAATTCAGGATTAGCGTGCAGATATCTTCTTATTGAAATCAGTTGATCTACTATTCTTTGTACTTCTTGTTTAACCTTTAGTTTATCCATTACGGTAACTATAAAATGCTTTTTGGAAGGATTGTCATTCTGAATGCAATGAAGAATCTGATATCCTAAATAACAAAAATACAATTATAGTTGAAAGATGGAAAATGATTAAAGAAAGTTCTTTGGTTTATCTATTGTGGTACTCTATTTTATTATCAGTTTCTGATTGATTGTTTCTGTTCCGGTATAAAAACTGATAATGTATACTCCATTCTCCAGATTAGATAGTTCAATGGTTTTTTCTGGATTATTCAAATGTAGTACTTTTTGCCCAAGTTGATTAAATATTGTGAGAGATTTGATTTTTTGTTCTGTAGTAATATTCAGATAATTGGATGTTGGGTTTGGGAATACATATAATATGGTTTCATTTTCTTCGTCGATTGCGGAACTAATAAAATAGTTTTCATACCATTGACTTTTGCTTCCCCATGTTGTATTATAAGATACAAGGTCAGAATCGCCGTCATTATCAATATCCATAGTAAATCCTTTTGTAGCATATGTACTGTCAACTAGTTCCGAATTATACTGATTATTTTGTATATCCTTGAATAGTATTACATCTGGAAGTTTAAAACCAACAATCTCATCATAATTGTCATTGTTTATATCTATGGCAACTACTTTTTCGAAATCCCTTTCATCCTCAAATTCATGAATATTAAAATCATGGCCGTCAATATTTTCAATCCAGCCTATCTTATCGAAATCTGAAAAAATGATATCAGGATAAATATCATTATTAATATTGGCAATATTGATAGAATACAAATAGTTGAAATCACAATGAATAGTATCTGGTTCTCCACTGGGGAATGAGTCATCTCCATAGTATATTTCCAATTGGTTTTCATATCTGTCATGAGCAATGAAATCCAGGCTGCCATCCAGATCAATGTCAACAAACAGAAAATTATTGTAACTAAAATTGTAAACCATTGAATCAGTAAGAGTAAATAAAAGTTCAGGATTGTACTCAAGTTTATAGAGAGTATTATCGTTAATACTTAGTAGGAAATCATCTTTTCCTGTTGTATTCTGAATCCATTGGATGGAGCCAGGATTAATACCTAAATCGGGGCATTCGATTTTACTGAAATTAAGATTGTGGTCATTAATAAAGATATTTAACAGATTGTTTTCGTTCTCGGGTCTCTTATTTAGTGACAGTATATCACAGTAGTTGTCGTTGTTTAGATCACAGGCAATGATATCAATCAGTGAACCGTTGTCGAAGTCGGGATATAATGGTTCTGTATCCACTCCCAAACCATTATTCATAAATAATACAGGCGGAAAATCTTCTTCGTAGAAAGAGGCATCCTGTTTAATAATAATATCTTGATAGTCATCATTATTGAAATCACCTGATTGTAATTTTGATATCATTGGTGCTTTTGATGATATGTAATGAAGATTTTCAAACGGCGCAGTTATTGAATTCTCATACCAACCAACGAATCTTTGCATATTTGAAAAAGAAATAATATCATTTAAACCGTCACCATTTATATCATCTATTGTGAAAAAATCCTGTTGTGGTCTGTAAATAAGTGATATATCAAGATTGAAATCTATGCCGTTAATATTTTCAAGGATCAATATTCTGGGATAAGCTGATGATGTCAGGCAAATTATATCAGGGTCATTGTCAAGATCGTAATCCATGGAGCTAAAGGCATAGTATTCGTATTGATCGGCTGCTATACCAATTGGGTCCTTAAATTGCCCCATTCCTGTGTTTTTTATAAGCAACAAACTGTCGAAACGAATGTTGAATAATATGTCAGGGTTATTATCCATATTACAATCAATTATACCAATACTAGGTCTTGTATACGGAGAAGCAGATGAGTCAACAAATATCAGATGTTCAGAGTTAAAATTACCATTAGTATTTTCTAGCCAGTAACACATGGCTGGATTTGATTGTCCACAAACAATATCAATATCACCATCATTATCCATATCGGAACAAATAATATCTGAAACAGGATTGTTATTATGGATTATCTCCGGAGATGAAAATGTACCATTGCGATTATTTAATAACCTTGCAAATTTTATTTCTTCTGATCCTGAAACAAGTATATCATCAAAGTTGTCATTATTTATATCACCTATTTCGAGCCAAAATGGGTTTTTGATTTGTGTGGTAATAATGTTAGGAGCAGAAAAGTTAAGATTCCCAAGGTTTTCAATATACAAAATCTGTGATACATTACCATATGCTGTAAACAGTATATCCTGATCTCCATCCACATCAAAATCACTTGTTTTCAGATCAAAAGGATCTTCTGTACTTGCTATAATCAGTGGATAATCGAATTCACCATTGTTATTAATATATAGCATTATTTGCCCGAGGCTATGTTCCGTAACAAGAACATCCGGGTCTGAATCATTGTCGATATCACAGGAATGAACAATTATGGGAGCAATAATGTCGCCGGATGTTATTGTATGTTTTTTGCCAAAGCTTTGTGCAGAAATATTATTCAGATTTATAATAAGTAATAGAAGGAAAATGGTTTTTAGGGTTTTCATAATTGTAGGAATTAGGATATTCCAAAGTTAGAAAAAGTTTTGTTAGTTTTTGAATCTTATTTGATAATTAGTTTTTGCGTAATGATTAAACCATTACTTCTCAACTTCACAACGTAAATACCTTTTTTAAGTATTGAAATATCATGTTGCTTATCAGGATTATTTTCTGAAAGAACTTTTTGCCCCAGCTGGTTGAAAATGGTAATGTTTTGAACTTCAAATTGAGAATCTATATTAATTTGATTTGATGTTGGATTGGGGTAGATTGTAAAATCTGGATTTTCAGTAGTTTTTGGAATTGTCACGAGACATGCATCAATAACTTCCTGTTTGGTATTGCAACCGGTGGCGTTTTGAGTGATGGTAATGAATCCAACAGGATTAGCCAAATAATCACATACAGTTTTTGCTTCACATGAACCAAGATTTGAATTCATACTTATGTATAAATTTGAAATCGTCTGAGGATTAATGTTTTCAAGATCTATAATAGAAAATAAAGAATCATTGTAGTTAATGCTAATATAACCATTGACAAAGCTAATATTATTGAATCCTGAAAGATTTTCAAGTTTATCATTCGATTTAATAACTAAATTACCGTTTACGCCTTTAAGATTGTTTACACCTGATAAATTCGTAAGGGATTCATTTAATTCCACAACTAAATCTCCTTCAATTAATTCCAGTTTATCCAAACCGTTAACATTTTTTAAACTAGAATTTGTTGATATTTCCAATCTTCCAGAAATAAATGATATGTTATTTAACCCATAAAAACTTTCAAGAGAATTATTTTCTGATATGGTCGCAAACCCTACTATAGAATCTAAATTATTTAGACCACCTAATTCGAATAATTGAGGATTATTTCTTATTACAAAATTATTTACAGATGATAATCCTTCAAGCCCATCCAAACTTATTAAAGAATCACAATCTCTTATATACAGATCCCCAATTGCTGGACCAACGGTTGCAAGACCATTCAGATTTTTAATCCGACCATTATCGGTTAGCATTAGATGATTGCCTATTGTTTCAAGGATTGAAACATCCTGTATTGTCAATAATTCATCACAGTTATTAATACTAAAATTGTTTCCAATATACTCTAGATTATTCAGTCCAAATAAGTAATTAAGAGAGTCGCAGCTTGAGACTCTGCAATCATTTAATACCCTAATTAATGAATTTAGACCTACTAAGCTTTTTAATTTATCATTGTTGAAAATATCTAAATCACCACCAATAAAATTAATATTTTGCAATCCATTTAAGTTTTTCAATTCATTATTGTTCCATAATCTTAAGTCACAGAAAATTGAATCTAAGTTTTCAAATGTTGATATATTACTCAATATTGGATTTTCTACTATTTCGAGAAAGTTCAGTTTATTTACATTGAAGTTTAGAGAATCAATATTGCTCAATAGAGTGTTTCCACGAATTGTTATTCCTCCCCCAATGAAGGTTAAATGACTTAGTCCGGAAAAACTTGTCATAATAGAGTTTTCATGTATTTCCAGATCTTTGCCGATTGTATCAAGTGATGATAGGTGTTCCAGATTTATTAAGTTATTATTGTAATTAATTATAATATTATTCCCAACACAATTAAGGTTATCTAAACCACTTAAGGATTGCAGGTTATCATTTCCTTTTATTATTAAATCACCAGTTAATCTATTTATGTTATTCAAACCATTGAGGTTTTGGAGTGATTTATTATACGAAATCGATAAAATACTGTCAACTTTCTGAATGTTAATAAGGCTGTCTAAATCCGTTAACTCATCGTTACTACCAATCATTAAACTTCCTCCAACTGAATCAACTTTTAACACATGATCTAGATTATTTAGTATACTATTATTAATAATTCTTAAATTTTTACTAATGAAAGTAAGGCTATCGAGACCCATCAAATCATATAAAATGGGATTGTTTTCAATGGTTAGATTGCCTTCAATAGATGACAGGGGATTTAATCCATCAATATTAGTTATAACATCACCAGAAATATAAACATTACCAACGATGTCAAAACACCCACTATAGTTGTAATGAAAACTGTCTATTTCTATTTGGTTATGAAAATGATAATCTCCAAAGGGCAAGCAGGTAAGCTGAATGCCACAACTTTCTGCAACTTCGGGTGGACTGCTGCATCCAACCATATTATCATAGATATTGACAATGCCATTTGGGTTTGATAAATAGTTACAGATACTTTGAACATTACATGCCTGCAAACTATTATTTTCATGTATATTTAAATTGTCTATTGAAGAATAAGTAATATTTTCAAGTCCAGATAAGCTTTTAAGTACATCATTCCTTACTATTGATAAATCTCCACCTATTGATGACAGACTTGATAATTCTGTTATACTATCAAGTCTTGAATTATTTGCAATTGATAGTATTCCTCCAATATTTAATAAATTATTTAATCCTTGAAGATTTATTAGATTTTCATTTCCTTCCATTACCCAATCTATTCCGATGATTAAATCTCCCCCAACGTGTATTAAGTTATCCAAACCAGAAAGGCTGGAAAGGTCGTGATTATGATAAATTTTTAAACTTCCTCCTATACTAGTAATCTGAGACAAGCCGCTAAGATTGCCATTGTATGATAAACCTCTAATTATTACACTTCCTTCAATTTCATTACATCCGGGATAATTATATTGAAAACTATCAATTTGGCTTTGATACCTAAAAATAATACCATCCGGCAAACATGATTGGGATAAAGAAAAAACAGGAAACAGTAGGGTCAATAATAAAAAAAAGATCAGATTTTTCATAGCAGATTAGGTAACTGTATACTTATATGACAGTTAAAGTCCGTTTTACCCCTACCACTGATTAATAAAGTTTCTATCTACAACAACACATCAACCAATTCCCCAACCTTACTTACAGGAATTACTTCGATTTTGTACCTTTTCAGATTAACATTTTTTAAACTGTATTTTGAAAGTACTATCTTTTCAAACCCAAGTTTTTCGGCTTCACTAATACGGTTTTCAACATGTGAAACTGCTCGTATTTCTCCTGATAAACCTATCTCGCCTGCAAAGCAAACGTTTGGTGGAATTGCCACATCTTCAAACGATGAAATAATGGCAGCCACAACAGCAATGTCGATTGCCGGATCATCAACCTTTAATCCTCCTGCAATGTTTAAGAAAACATCTTTTGTGCTTAACTTAAATCCGCTTCGTTTTTCAAGTACCGCAAGCAGCATGTTTAGTCGTCGTAAGTCGAACCCTGTGGATGACCGTTGTGGTGTTCCATAGGCGGCTGTTCCGATTAATGCCTGTGTTTCAATCAATAAAGGGCGCTGACCTTCAACCATGGCTGCAATGGCAACTCCACTGGTTAATTCGTCGCGTTGGGATAGGAGTATCTCACTTGGGTTTGTTACTTCTCTAAGACCGGTAGATTGCATTTCGTAAATACCAAGTTCGGATGTTGAGCCAAACCTGTTTTTTACTGATCGTAGAATTCGAAAGCCATAATGTCTGTCGCCTTCAAACTGAAGTACTGTGTCGACCATGTGCTCAAGTACTTTTGGGCCGGCCAGATTTCCATCTTTTGTAATATGACCAATTAGCAGAACCGGAATATTTGTCGATTTAGCATATCGTTGCAACTGTGATGCTGTTTCACGAATTTGACTTATGCTCCCTGGTGAGGAATCAATTATATCGGTATGAAGTGTTTGTATTGAATCTATTACAATTAAATCAGGATTAACATCTTTACAGTGTTTAAAAATGGAATCGGTAAACGTTTCGTTTAGTAAGTAACATTCCGGATTTTGAATACCAATTCTGTTGGCACGCATTTTTATTTGCTGCTGACTTTCTTCCCCCGAAATATAAAGTATCTTTTTACCTTCCAGATTAAGTGCAACTTGAAGTAGCAAGGTTGATTTACCTATACCGGGTTCTCCTCCAAATAAAACTACTGAGCCGGCAACAAGTCCGCCGCCTAAAACCCGATTGAGTTCGATGCTTTTCGTGTCGATTCTTTTTTCATTATCAGAACTTATATCCTGAACAGCAGTTGGTACCGATTTGATATTAGCGATATTACCCGTGTCTTTTGACGTTGGTTTTGATACTACTTCCTCTTCAAAGGTATTCCATTCACTACAAGAGGGACATTTCCCGATCCATTTGCCTGATTGATGTCCGCAGTTAGTACAGAAAAATATTGTTTTTGCTTTTGCCATTGGGCAAAGTTAAAGATTTAATGAATGTATTTTAACGACAGCGTTGCGCAATGTTTGGCACTATATCGAGCAATGTTGATTGTAACTGTGTTGCAAGGAAATTTTCATGCAGAGAGCGCAGACGAATCGCAAAGAGAATAGAATTAAAGTTTATTTACAATCCTGTGAATGTCATTCTTTTATATCTTTCTGTTGAAATTAATAAGTAACGCCAGCTTTAAACCTGATAACCTAAGATAGGTAAGTGTTTGAGCATAATGAACAGGGGCTAAATTTTCAATTGACTTAACTTCAATTATCACTTTATTCTCAACAAGTAAGTCAATTCTATATCCTACATCCTGATTAACTCCCTTGTTAATAAATGGCATAGGAACTTGTTGTTTTACAGTTAATCCAAGTTCTCTTAAGTCGTATGCAAGCGCATTTTCATAAGCAGACTAGAGTAATCCCGGGCCAATTGTTTTATGAAGTTCTATTGCTGCACCAATTATTTGGTAGGAAATATCATTTTCATGCATAATAGATAATTTTTTAGGTGTATCAGTTGTAAAACTAATAAATTTATTTTTTCGCGCTCTTTGCGTAAATTCTTTGCGTGCTTTGCGAGAAAATTTTCACGCAGAGAGCGCAGACGAATCGCAAAGAGTGTAGAATTAAAGATTATTTGTAATTCCTTTATTTAGAATCTTTAAAAATAATTTGGTGATTACATATGTATGAGTTATTTTTGGACGAACTAATCATTAAAAATCACAAAATGGAAAATTTAAAAATTAATCATGCTGCCGTTTGGGTGGGCGTTGTAATTATGTTTGCTTTGGGTTTTGTATGGTACGGCCCTT
>CALDOI010000321.1 GCA_937912115.1 uncultured Bacteroidota bacterium
AACGACTCAACGTTATTCTTGTCATGTTGAACGAAGTTTACGGAGTGAAACATCTTTATTCATCTGGAGTATAAAAACCTTAACAAGCTTAGCTTCCCTAATAGTTCAAGCCTGAAGCGTGGGACGAGGGGACGGGACTTGGGCTGTCTTTTTACCACAAAGGACTCATAGGATTTCACAAAGGCGCACAAAGGTTTGTAATACTAGTTGGTAAATAGCCGAAGCGCGGGGATCTTTATTCGTCCACTTTTGTAAGGATGATGTAATAGAACTCACATATTGGAGTTTAACTATTGAATTTTTGTTCTTCTGAAGTATCATTTTCCTCTTTTATTTGATCTTCAGGGATGCCATTTTAAATTCTTTAATACCCTTACCCATTCCGCGCATTAATTCTGGTATTTTCTTGCCACCAAATAATAATAGAACTATCACCACAATAATTCTAATTTCTGGAGTTCCAATCCACCCGGCAAAACTTACAGTTTTTGTAACTTCTAATAACCCCATCTTAAAACTTATTTTTTTTAAGCAAATATAAAAAACTGATGATCTATTCTATATTTCTTTAGTAATCACTTTAGAATAAATTATATAACATATTTTAATCAAAAAAACATATCTTTGATTGATGTACACATAAATATATGTATATGATTATCTTTACCAAATAAATTGATATACTATGGATACTAATCACAGTGGGATAATTTGTCCTAAATGTAAGTTTAGTTCACCTATTTTCAAAAGTCTGGATTTGGATCAATTAAAATTCTTACAAGATATAAGTTATGAAGTAACATTTCAATCAGGTGAAACTATATTTAAGCAAGGAACTGCATTAACTCATATTATTTGTATATCAAGTGGTTCATCAAAATTATATGTTGAGTACACAAACAACAAAAGGCTTAATATTAACCTACTATTACCCTCTGATATTGCGGGTGTTTCAGGAATAAATACAGACTTTAAACATCATTTTTCATTATCAGCTATAGAAGCAACTACTACTTGTTTTATTGAAGTATCAGCCTTTTTAAAAATTATACACCAGAATGTTGGTTTTGCCAATGCAACGATTGGATATATTAATATGAAGCACAATAGACTTTATGATAAATTGATGAGTTTAACTCAGAAAAACCTTAACGGCAAGGTTGCTGAAATGTTATTATACTTATCAAAAGAAGTCTATGGAAGTAGTAAATTCGAAGCAAAACTTTCACGTCAAGATTTTGCTGATATGGCCGTCGCATCAAGAGAAAGTATTACCAGAATTTTTAAGGACTTTAAAGAGCAGAATATAATTGAATGTAAAGAAAATCACTTCGAAATCATTCAACCAGATTTATTAGAAAAAATCAGTAATTTCGGATAATCAACCTACCCTTATCCAGACACATTATAGTCACCAAAAAACTTTATAATCATTTTGTCATTGGTATAAAAAGCACCTTGTAGTGGCGATTTTCTATATTGAAATTTTCTAGCTTTTTTACTAAGATAGCAAAGATCATTATTTATTGTGATTTGAATCACAGATAATTAGTTCTATATCACCATAATCCCAGAAGCAAATCACTCTTTCTTAAACAATATATATGGGTTCATTTTATAGTATTGTATAGTATTTTGTATAATAAATAAAATCGCTGATATGAAAGAGAAAATTAGTCGCAGTAATTTCCTTAAAAGAACGGCTGTTCTTACAACAGGAGCAACAGTTTTAGCAACAGGCATTGGAGTAATGATACCCAAATCATCCAAAGCAAATACAAATACTGAATGGCCATGGCCTTATGTTGCACTTGATCCAGAGCAGGCCAGAATACGCGCTCATGATGATTTCTGGAGTGGAAAGGCATGTTGTTATGGAGTTTTTAATGGTGTAATCTCTTTGTTAAAGGATGCAGTTGGGACACCATATGATACGTTTCCAACAGAGTTAATGATATATGGACATGGTGGTGGAGCAGGCTGGGGAGCCACTTGCGGTACAATAAATGGTGGTGCAGCAGTTATATCGTTGGTATGCAGTAAAGAAGATTCAGATATACTAGTAAACGAACTATTTGGTTGGTATACACAAACAGAATTCCCAACAGATATAAGTAACGATTATGCAGTAAACCATATTTTTACTGTTGAGAAATATGACGGTGTATTAGTCCAAAATGAATCAGGGTCTCCAATGTGCCATACATCGGTTACAAAATGGTGTAATGCTGCTGATATTGCAGTAGATGCAATTGAGCGCAAAGAACGTTGTGCAAGATCTGCTGGTGATGTGGCAGCCAAAGTTGTTGAGTTATTAAATGATCACTATGCTGGTACTTTTGTTCCCGGTTATGTTCCTCCAGCCTCAATTGGAGCTTGTATGGCTTGTCATGGCAGTACCGGTTCTCAGCATAATGTTGCAGCAAAGCAGGAATGTACAAGTTGTCATGGAGAAGACCCACATGCTTCTGCAGTTTTTGAGGGACAATTTACAGGTTTTCAGTTAAACCAAAATTTTCCTAATCCATTTGATAGAAAGACCACAATAGAGTTTAATCTGGCACATCCTAAAAAGATAACAATTATCGTTTATAATATAAATGGTGAACATATCAAAACACTGATAAGCAATAAAGCATATTCATCAGGTACACATTCTGTTGTATGGAATGGAACCTCTGAGTATGGAGAAAATGCCTCAGCAGGAATGTATATTTATCGTTTCTCAGATGGTGAGAATATGAAATCCATGAGTATGATGAAAGTGAAATAATTACTTAAATACTATGTCGTAAATTTAATATCCCAATTTTATTTAGTGTAGAAAAGTTATACATGTCAATTCTGTTATTTATTTAAGAGGCCCCTCTGGGGCTTCTTTTTTTTGGAGTATTCTTATCAATATATTATACAGCAATATATATCTTCATTCCTTAGGTAAGAGTAGACTAAGGAGGTTTTTGAAAAGCATTAAAGTTTTCAAAATCAACAATTAACGTGCTTGATGCAGGGTTGGGATATACCCTATAACTGGCGCGCATTTAGCGTAGCGCAATGCGTGCCTTCAATAACTTCTATGTTTCTATTTAATTTCACAGCAAAAGCGCAGGGACTTGGACTCCCTGTATGTAAGCAGTATAACCTCAGTAGATTCAATAGATTGTCCTTAGCTTTTTAATTCTAATTAACAACAATTTTCCTATACCCAACAGTACCATCACCAACTAAAACTCTAACAACATAAATCCCCTTATTCCAGCCACAAATATCAACTGTTGTAACATTATCTGCCACCTCATACCCATATACCCTATACCCCAATGAGTTGTAAATCTCAATTTTAGATTTTTGAAAAGTATTAAAGTTTTCAATTTCAACAATAAGTGTACTTGAAGCAGGATTAGGATAAACACGTAAGTTATTAGTAATACTATTTTCCTCAGTACCAAGGCACATATAAGTTTGTATAACAAGGCTATCACTCCATGCACTTTCGCCACAATCGTTAGATGAGCGTACTTTTAATGTTGCAGGGCCTTCGTAAGTTGTGTTCCAATGGATAGTTGTGGTTAAACTATCCTGCGAAAGTATTCCTGCTTCTTCTGGTTGCAGTTGCCACTCATAATACCATGCATTGTTTGCATGTGCTATGTTGTAGGTGGTTATGCTATCGGTATTTACGCAGAGGGTGTCTTTGCCTGTGGGTTGTTGGGGTTGGGCTGGGGCAAAGTGCTGGCAGTCTTTGATTTCAAATATCCAGCCCCGGGTTTGGTCGCCATCACAATCTACATCTCCGCTATTTCCTTCGGTAATGGGTGCTAATACATAATTGTAATCGTTTTTCTTAAGAACACAATGTAAATATGGGAACCATTCGTTTCCAAGGCCTCCAAAACAATGTTGCCATTCTAACTCTCCTATACGGTTGGTTTTAACTATCCATATATCTTTCCTGTCATACCCAGGTTGGTGATGAATACCAACAACATCTCCATCATTTGAATCTGTAGCTCCGATTATAATATATCCACCATCTTCTGAATTTGATATATGGTGTGGGGTTTCATTAGCAAAACCACCAAGGCACTTTTGCCACATAATTTGTTTTTCTTTATCAATCTTTAATAACCATATATCCCTGTCTCCATGATTGCCAGTGACATCCCCATCATTTGATTCAGAGGATGTAACTATTGCATATCCGTCTTCAGATTCAACCAAATCATAACTATTATCCCAATCGGTTCCCCCAAAGCAATCCTGTCCAATTATATTTCCATCCATATCGATTTCCACAAGCCAGAGGTCAAGATCCCAGTATTCGGGCCCGGTAATTTCACATTCCGACATGCCACCATTAGCATTAACACCGCAGAGGGCAAGATATGTGTTTTGGTTTGTCAATATTACTTTCCATCCGTTGTCCATGCCGGGTGTACCTATTGTAGTTTCCCATTGTATTACACCCGTGGTGTCAATTTTGTGTATCCATACATCATTCGAACCATAATATGTACTTACATCATCTCCTTTTCCAAATATTCTGCTAAGAAATAATAATCCTCCATCGGGTGTTAAAATTGCTTCTGTTGGTGTGATTCTATGCCCCCTGCCACCATAGTGGCTTTGCCAGAGTATGTTTCCCCCTGTGTCAATTTTAACCACCCATATACAACCTTCCCCAGGATTACTGGGATTACCTTGTACATCTCCATCAAATGACATTGTACCCAATATCAAATAATAATAATTACTGTCTATTGGAACTATTTTTATAGGGCCATCACCTAAGCTTCCTCCGTAACACCTTTCCCATAATATATTACCCAAAGTATCAAAATGAACGAACCATGCATCCGCACCACCATGGTAATTTGATACTCCTTCACTTTCTTCCGAAACTTGAATTCCTACCAGGTATCCGTTGTTAAATTCTGAAATGCAGTAGATGTCAGAATCATTATCAACTGTTGCAAAACATTTTTGCCATATAATATCAGTTACCTGTGAATATGAACAAATAGTAATTAAGATAAATGTTAAATTCAATAATATTATTTTAAATTTCATCATACTAAATTTAAAGGAAGTGCAGAAAACCTGCACTTCCCAAATTAAAAGTTATTGGATAACCAATTTACCGGATTTTGTAGAGCCAAGCGATGATATTGTATAAATATACACTCCCGGTTTAACATTCCTTGTGTCCCATACCTCTTGTCCCTGTTTTCCTGAAATATTGAAACGGGTAATCTCCTTTCCATTTATATCGGAAACAGTAATCAAACCTACAGATTCATCAGAAAACAACTTGTAATCAAATGCCGTCCAAATTTTTGCAGGGTTAGGGTTTGCCATAATATCAATCCCAATATTCCGGTTTACGTGAGCTACTACCGCGCCTAATGATTTGGTATAAGTTGTATCATTGTTTCGTAAACAATCGCAAAAATTATAATTGTATGCTGCAGTAAGTATATTGCGTGATGAATTGGAAGCACCACCGGAAGTATTGTAAGCATAGTTTTCTAATATTGCGATATCATTGCTGTCGAGGTCGAATATTGTTTTGCCTTGGTTTTTCCATGTAAGTTGCATTAAAAGTAAATCCTTATAATTATTGTAATCATCCAATTCATCACCTTCAAGGTCATAAATCGAATGTAGTATATTTAATAATTGGATTGCACTTGTGGTGTCATTTTCAGATAAATAAGACGCTATAATTTGCTTATCAGCACTTAGGCATGACATGTTATCGAGCCAGTTACGGTAATCTTCCTGATCGATTATTGAATCACTTATTATACTGTGAACAATACTTTTGGCAGCCTGCATTTTTTGACCATAATAATAATCCATATCATATAGCAATATGGTTTTATATGTGGTATTTGTATATGCAAGTTGTTTCAGGATATTGATCATATAATCCGGTAAAGGGTCTTCCTTATTTTCAAGATAACTGATAAGAGTATCTTCTTTAAGCTCTTCAGGGTTGGCAGCAAGGATATCGAATATTGCATCATCGGGCAATACATCGGTGCGGTCGCTCATTGCCATTAATACTTCTTGTGAAAGGTGTGGTGAATCGCCCAGAAGTTTATTACGTAATTCCCACATATCATCGGGTATTGCTGTTTCGATATCAAGTAGTTCTGATGTTGTATTGCCACCGTCTTCCAAAGATTCATATAGAGAAAGGACAGAATTATAGTCTGCAAGGTTGTTTGAGAATTCCAATTCTTTAGTTATCCTGGCGGATGCAGACAATATAATTGCACCACCGTTTCCACCGTAATTATCAGGACATGTGTTTTGGTCAACTTGAAGATTGTTATTGGAAGCAATAACCTGCCCAATATTTTTGGTGGGTATTAGTTCCTGCGGATCATATTGCCAGTGCATAAATGTAATATCCTGCGTTCCCCGGTTTATTACATGCTTATCATTGTCATCTTCCTCCTGCGTAAACCTGTTAGCGGCAGAAAGGTCAGGATCTCCCATTGTACCTTTTATCCTTCCATCCCAATCATATTCAATAAAATCAACCTTAAGGTCAACCCAGTTAGAGGTGTTTATATTGCACCGATATTCAATACCTTTCTTGTCATCATTAAAATCTTCTCTATTATTTCCCTCTGCATAATTACCATAACTCAATCCTGTAAAGGTATTTTTATAGATAATATCATGTGGTGAAGGACAGCTAACTACTCTTATACCGGTATATGTATCATCAGGGCCGAATTCGTATTTATCAAATTTATTATTTTCGATAATAAAATTAGTACATCCAAGGAAGTCAATACCAAACCCAGAAGTAAGGTCTCCACAAACGGATTTTGCCCAGATGTTGGGGCCGATGTCGAAATCAGAATTAACAATAACGGCATCACTTTCAGCGGAAGCATAAATTCCAACATTATTGTTTACAAAAGATGCACCATCAACCTTAAAAGTTCTATTTGATGTTAAATCTCCAAGTGCACTTATTCCGTTATAGAACCCTGTAAAACTACAATTGTCGTTTACAAAGGCATACGGTTCTACACTAAATCCGGCATCATATGCTGCAATACCATTATTCCAGTCTGATATATTTACTCCTGTTGTACTTAAAACAAAATCACATCCTTCAAAATTGAATCCACGTACACTTGCTATATCTATATGTTTGTAAAACATTCTTTGTGAAGGTAAATAATTTGAATTAACTTCAAAAGTACAATTAATAAAATAGCTTACATTGTCTACTTCTCTCTCAAAAGGATCTAAAAATGGGTCGTAGTTAATATAATTAAGTCCGTGTATTGATTTTGCATTGTTGATAAAATGCGCATTATTTGCTTGTACAATACCACCTGTTGAACCAATATATCCCGGATTCCATAGCTCAACAGCTGAAACAGCATTTTTAATATAAGAGCCATTCTTAATATACAATCTTCCTTGTGCAAGCGGATTAGTAGGATATCCATATTGATGCTCCTCACTGTCACCCCAAACCTCAATACCTATCCATGGGTCATAACAGTCTTCATAATTCGTTAAAGTGGAATTATCTAAAATTAATTCAGAACCGGGTTCAATAATAATTTTAGCAAGGGAACTAAACTCCAGCGTAGAGTTTTCGATAGTCAGACTCGTATTGTCTTTAATCCTTATACCCCAGAGGTAACTTTGATTAACAATATTTGACCATGTTTCCGGAGTTGTACTGTTTACTTCGTACATGTCTTCCACGTCGAAATCCACATATTCAATCATAAACTCGATATTTGTAACATTATTATGGTTATCTGTAATAACACAGTTATGAGAGCCATAAGCCAGGTTTTCAAACGTATATTCGGGATCGCTTGTAGTAACAGGGTCACCTTGGTCGACCCAATTTCCATTAACATCAATTTGAAGTTGTAATGTATATGGTACAAAACCACCCTCAATAGTAATTGTTGCAGTTCCGGTTGACTGTCCAGGGCAAGTTGGGGTTACTTCAACGGTTGGTGTCATAAAATTATGAACACGTTGGTTTTCGGGTAGGATGTAATAGTTTTTATTATCGAACTCGTAATATGTTGACACCGCTCCTTCAGGAAATTCAAAAACATTATCACTGTAAAATGTACCTGCATTAGCCCCTGTTTGTAATATCCGACCTAATATAGTACCATCGTTCGACACACCGTAAATGTGTCCATCGGGAGCTGTTTGAAGAAAAGTTCTTCCGAAATTATCTAATGGAGCACCGGGAACGGTTATAATATCAGCTGGTATTTGGTAATTTACATAATCAATTTTAATAATCCCCCCGTTAGTTGTTGAAACGTAAAGCATATTATTTTCAATATCGGAAAATTCAATACCTCCTATTCGATAATCATTGTCACCACTTTGTGGATCATCGTTTAGGTCGATAACTTTAACATCAGGATTGTTTGACCCATCATCGGTAACTACAACTATTTGATCAAGTATTTTCCAATCTTCAGTTGTTGAATACCTTCCATGTGACCATGCGATTATATCAATATCACCATAACCATTATTAGCAATTATATGTTCCAGATTATAAGCATCAAAGTCTTTTTCTAACAAACTTGTATTATTTGAACTTATTATATATGTTTCAGAGTTAAGATCAACACCAGACGAAGATATCTGCCATTTTCGTAAACCTGAAGGTTCATCTCCTGTTTCACCCCTGGGTGAAGCTACATACAAGTTTCTTACACCACCTATTTCTTCGGTTATTGCAAAACCGATAAATTCATTTTGTATACCACTAATAATTTCAATTGTACTTTGTATTGTAGGTATACCATTGGTAACTGTAACATGAGTATATAAGAGTGACTTGTCATGATTGCTTGCCGATATTTCAGAAAACAGATAGTATTCATTATCGTATCCGGGCCTTTTTATTATTTGATTTTCGGGTATATTATTACTTGAAGTATAGACAATAGGATCGGCTGTTCCATAACAAATGTAGCGGTCAATTACATAGAAGTCAACATTATAGTTACCGTAACTATATGCCCCAGCCGATATGGTTCTATGGTCGGTTAAATCTGGTGGAATTGATTGAAGCTCTGAATGAATAATCCCGGAATTCTCATCAAAAGTGAGTAGGGATGGTGCTAAATCTTCATAATAATTATTGATCGTTGGTATAACCCACCTGCCTAACACTTGTTGGGCATTTAGTTTGTTCACCATACTTATTGATAACAAAGTAAAAATAATTAATAAATATTTTTTCATGATTTTTTGTAATTAGTTAATTTAAAGGATATACTTTAAATAGGTTTTGGTTTATGTGAAATGCTTACCTAAGGAGGGTGGAGGTCTAATCGAAGGTGTATGTATGTATGTATGTATGTATGTATACACCTCTTAATTGGGCATATGAATTGATATCCACATACTCAATAGGAATATGGCAAATTAGGTTATATGACATTGATACTATCAAAATCGTCCGTTGTTTTTCGGGTTAGTGGTATTTATATCTAGTAGTACCCAAAAAACTATTTTTTATACCTGTTTTAAAAGTTTTTTTTTGAAAATGGCTCTGTTTATAATGGATTTAGATTGTGAGAGAGCTATAATCGATTAAATTCCAGGGTTGAGAAAATAAGCAAATGTTAATTAATGTTTGGCATTTAATAATTCTTGGAGAGATATAGTTTTAGCATTGCGTTTCGATATAATCGAAATCGCGACTTTGCGAGAAATTAAATTAGCCAATAAATCATTTATAGTAAACTATGGATTATAAATAACTCCCGATGAGCTATCACGCATAGCGCCAGTGGCTGATGCCAAACAGTTAATACTATTTTCCATGCGTAATACACCCAAAAAAGCAAAAATCAAGGCTTCTTTAAAATCAACAATATCATTTTCTGGAATAGTTACCTTTTTTTGTGTTTCTTTTCGGATTGCAGTTATAAGAAAACTATTATGGGCACCACCCCCTGTAACAAGGATGTTTTGTCCCGGAATCTTATCAATAATCTTTTGAGTTTGATAAGCCATATGTTTACAAACTGTATATAGCTTGTCTTCAATACTAATATCTATATTATCAACTATTGGGATGAAAGTATCAACAACCAACTGATTACTCATCGATTTGGGATAAGGAAGTAGGTAGTATGGATGATTATTTAGTTTATTAAAAAGAGCACTATTCATTTTTCCCAATTGTGCAATGTTGCCATTTTCATCGTAGGGTTTGCCAAGTTGCATGCTAAGATGATTAAGGATTTGATTGGCAGGACAAATGTCCATTGCCATTCGTTTGTTCCCAACATCGAATGAAATATTTGCAATGCCACCGATGTTTATACAATAGTCATAATCTTGAAAAAGGAGTTTATCACCAATTGGAACAAGTGGTGCACCCTGACCACCAAGCTGGATGTCACCAATTCGGAAATCAGATATTACCTTAATACCTGTTGCTATTGCAATAGCTTGCCCGTGGCCAAGTTGAAATGTATAATGAAGTTTAGGATTATGAAAAACCGTATGACCATGTGAACAAATTATGTCGGGTTTGATCTTATACCTATCCATGAAAGTATTAACCTGTTCACCTAAATATTTCCCATATCTAATATCATACTCTACAAGTTTTTGCCCCGATTGTTTAGGCATTTCCGTAAGTGCAATATGCCATTCTTCGGTGTAAGGTATGGTGTCAGAAGCAATAATCTGATATTCCCAATTTCCATTATAAACAAACTCACAAAAAGCAATATCAAGTCCATCAAGTGAACTTCCCGACATTATGCCAATTGCTTTGTATGTTTTCACAGTTTGAGTATTTTAGAAAGCTAAAGCGCAATAAGGAGTTTTTCAAGTTTCATTCCACGTGATCCTTTAACTAAGATATCAGAATTGGTAATTTTATCTTTTTGAAGATGAGTTAATGCCTCATCTGTTGACACATATGAAATATATCGGTGATTGGTAATTTTGTTAAACTCTTCACCAATAAGAATCACATTTTTGAAACCCGAATTTATTATTAATTCAACTATAGCCTGATGTTCTTCAAAGGAGTATTTTCCAAGCTCAAACATATCGCCTAAAAGTAACCAAGGGTTATCGTAATCACATTCTGTAAAACTTGTTATTGCCTCCACCATACTATAGGGATTTGCGTTGTAGGCATCCATAATGATTCTATTGCTTTTGGTTTTTAATTTTTGAGAGCGATTGTTTTGAGGAATGTAATTTTCAATTGAATCATTAATTATTTGTTCCGGCACATTAAAATACAACCCTGTTGCTATTGCAGCCAATATATTATTGAAATTATAGTTTCCGAACATTTTGCTATTACAACGATGAATATTTTCGTTATAGCCCCAGTTAATTTTAAGGAATGGCTTGGTATTTATTATCTCACCTTCAACAATTGCATTATTTAATCCATAAGTTGTTTGCCGGATATTATGAGATAGTTTTACCAGAAGTTCGTCATTGGAGTTCACAATTGCGTGTCCTCTGGTCTTTTTAAGATAATTATATAATTCATTTTTAGCTTCAATTACACCTTCAAATGAACCAAATCCTTCCAGATGTGCTTTGCCGATATTTGTAATAATGCCAATATCAGGTTTAGTAATTTCGCATAATCTGTTTATTTCACCAATATGGTTTGCCCCCATTTCAATCACGGCAATTTTTGTGCTGGGCTTAATGGTTAGTAAAGTAAGTGGTACTCCTATATGATTATTGAAATTGCCTTTCGTTGATATTATTTCGGTATAATTGCTTAAAACAGATGATATTAATTCTTTGGTTGTTGTTTTCCCATTAGAGCCTGTTATGGCCAAAACAATGGCATTTGATTGTTTTCTGTGATAAGAAGCTAATTCTTGAAGTTCATTCAAGGCATCTGGAACAAGTATATAATTATCACCTTCGGGCGAATAGGTAGAGTCGTCTATTACACAAAATCTGGCACCTTTTTTAATGGCTTCTTCAGTATAACTATTCCCATTATGATTATCTCCCGAAAGGGCAAAGAATATTTTGTTGTGCACATCACCTCTTGTATCAGTTGATACTCCATCTGATAACAGGAATTGATTATATAGTTTCTTTATTTCGTTCATATCAATAAAAAACCCCGCTCTAAATAAGAACGGGGTAAATTTATGATTTTTTGTTTGATTTTAATATCCTCTTCCCGGAATTGGGCTACCTACTCTAATCATAGCACATCTAAATCCAATTGTTGAAGCTGACTCATCTTCATTTAAAAATCTTCTTGTACCTGGACTCAGATAGTACACTCCGTCATTCCATGATCCACCTTTTACAACTCTTGCTTTATCACTAATTAAAGTAGTAACACCATAGTCGTACATATTATCTGAGTTTTGCTCTAATTGTTCTTCACCGTCAAGCCAGTTTGCTCTAATGGTTGATTGGTAATCTCCATCTCGGTAGTTTACGTTGTCAGCTTTACGGTAGTTCTTACGCGATGCTGCTTCTTCAGCAGTTATTTCTACTTCAATAATACGTCCCAAGCTATCTTTTTCAGCAATACCACCATCCATGTCGCGCAGTTTGTTTTTAAATACATTACCACGGTAAGGGTTAAGGTCACTTACAAATTCAGGCGTCATCGGACGATAAACATCAAGAACCCATTCGCTAACATTACCGGCCATATTATACAACCCGTAATCGTTTGGCCAATATGACCCAACAGGCGCAGGAATACTTGCACCATCATTTAGGTTACCAGCAACACCCATGTAATCTCCTGAGCCTCTTTTGAAGTTAGCAACAAAGCTCCCGTAATATTTTGTTTCATCTGTTCTAACACCATCTCCATTCCATGGATAAGTTCTTCTTTCAACTACACGGTTGTATAGTGTATTTCCAATTAATCCGAGAGCAGCATATTCCCATTCGGCTTCGGTTGGAAGTCTGTAGTTAGGTAACATAATTCCATCTTCGAAACGAACATTTCTTACACCTGTTCCGTTTGGATCAAGATCTTGTTTGCCTTCTTTTACAAGTCCTTCATATTGTCCGGCAAGATAGGCATCGGTATTAAAGTTATTTTCATCACGTTGATCAGGATCAAAATCAAGAATTCCGGCTTCAATTAAAAGACCTTCGTTCACACGGTCACTTCTCCATGATGCGTAATCATTGGCTTGAACCCAACTTACACCAACAACAGGATAGCTTTGGTACGCAGGGTGGCGAAAGTATGTTTGCACTAAAGGCTCATTATATGCTAACCGGTCTCTCCAAACTAGTGTGTCAGGTAATGCATTAAGTATCACCATAGGATAGCTTTCTCCATAAACCCTGTTTAGCCAGTATATATATTCAAGATAGGCAAGATTACTTACCTCCGTTTGATCAATATAAAAGCTGCTTACGGTTACTTTACGTGGAACATTGTCCCATTCGTAAAACGGAGTTTCATTAGTTGCTCCCATGGTAAAAGTACCGCCTTCAACTAGTACTAGACCAGGTCCTGTAACTTGGCTTGCTGATTGATCAGCTACCTCAAAACCTCCATTGTCGGGATTATTATATTCCCAACCTGTAGTATTCGATCTTTCGTGGCTTTTGCATGAACTTGCCATAATAGCAATAGTTGCAATTCCTGTGAGTAAAACAAACCACTTTCTGTTTTTGAACATCTTTGATTCTATTTTGTTTAATTCTTTCTTATAACTAAAATGATGGTGATTTTATTGCCCTAATTTGTCTTCTTGCCGACTCTTTATACAAACAAAAGTCCCATGCAAATGAAATTTCGTGTGCTCCACCCGCTTTACCTCCAATTTGTGAAACGGTAAAATCGTAACTATATCCTATTCTTAAATTATTGTAAGTTATTCCAAGTAAGGCAACTACGGCGTCGGGGTTTTGAAAATTATGCCTAAACCAAGTGCCTAATACGAAGGGATACTTGTTAACATATATACCGGCACTAAGTTGATGAAAATTTTCTTGTTGCATGTATAATATATTTGGCTGAATTATAATATCGCTTCCTCCAAAATTTCCCAATCCTCCACTTGTAGCGTTAATATTTACTCCACCATTAATTGTAATCTTCATTGGTAACTTACTGTCATTGTTATCATAAAATGACAATGATGGTTGGGTTAAATGATCAACGGCAAGTCCAACAAAAAATTTATCTGTATGACTAAAGACGGCACCGGCGGCAAAATCCACGGCAGTAATATTGTCCTTAGATGGGGGTGATTCTCCTGAATTAGGATTAATATTTCCAGTTGTCGGGTCAATTTGACTTGCAAATATGAATTTTTCCCAATTTAGTTTCTCTTGATAATATGCTCCTTTAACTCCAAACCGAACACTCATATCGTTACTTACCCTTAAATTATATGAATAGTATGCCGCGGCAGAAGTTCTAACTAAACCTCCATCTCCTTGAGCATCGTTCATAACAAGTATACCAAAACCACTATTAATTCCAGGTAAATTTTGATCGTAACTTAAATTATATGTTACATATGCATGAGCCAAAGAAGGATATTGATTTCTGTAGTTTAGACCCAATCTTCCACATTCTGTCGAACCAGCATAGGCAGGATTAAGATATAAAGGATTCGCATAGTACTGCGAAAACTCTGGATCCTGAGCCTTGGCAACATTCCACATTGTAAGTAATAGTACAATTATAACAAAACAGTTTTTTGTCCTCATTTAGTACAATAATATTGGTTCTAGTTTTGAGTGCACAATTATACGATCTTTTTCTTTAATAAATATGCTGTATGTTAATTTTTTCTTAAATGTAAATGATTAATAATCTGATAAAATAAAACAGTTTTGTAATCGTTATTACAGCAATTAAACAATATACAGCCATTAATATTACTTTTGGTTTAAAATTTCAAGATTATGTCCCATCGAAAATTCTCTTTGATTTTATTATTTTTGATTGTCTCGACGGCAGGTATTTGTCTTCCGTATGATTTTAATTCTAAAATTAATTGGACAGGTATTCAGAGAGTAGGTGATAGTAGCTCATTTACTGAACGACTAACGTTTGATGGTGCCAATTACCATGAAACAAATGGATTACCAATATTTTTCTCAAATATACCCATACATACTTCAAATGCAAATATACATGTTTCTTTAGTAAATGAAAAATATATTAGTGCTACATCTGATGAAGAAAAGTTATTAATTAACAACGGCTACAATAGCACATACATAATTATTAATGCTCGAATTACTACTTCCAGAAAAGAACCATTGGCTCAATTTGAATTTATACCAATAAAGTGGAATCCGAGCACACTTAGTTATGATAAGCTTGTTGAATTTGAGATTATTGTTGATGTGGAAGATATATTGGAAACATCGGGCAATCAGAAAGAATATGCTACTTCAAGTGTATTGAATAATGGAAGCTGGTATAAAATAAGGCTTAATAAAAGTGGTATTTATAAGGTAACTTATGAGGAGCTTTCAGCAATGGGTTACAACGTTGATGTACATCCTTCAAAAATTGCGGTTTTTGGAAATGGAGGAGGATTGCTTCCAGAGAAAAATGATGATTTCCGTTATGATGATTTATATGAGAATCCAATAGAAATTGTTGGCGGCGATGATGGAAGTTTTGATAATGGCGACTATATACTATTTTATGGTGAGGGTCCGGTTGTTTGGGAGTACAATCAAACAAGTAATGCATTTCATCACAAAACCAATTATTACAGGGATTTTTCTTACTATTTTATAACTGCGGTTGATAATGCTGCCAAAAGAATCGAGAATGGAGAACCTCCGGTTGGATCTCCCGATATTGAAATTTCCAGCTTTACCGATTATGCAGTGCATGAAATTGATGAACGTAATATAGCTGGAATTGGTAGAACATGGTTTGGTGAAATATATGATTATATTACTGAATATGATTTTGTTTACGACTTTCCAAATACAATTAAAAATGTAGAGAATGCTAATTTCAGAGCTTCTTTTGCATCACGTGCCTACTCATCCAATGCTTTTAAGTTTACAATCAATGGTCAATCTGAGAAAATAGTAAGCATCCAGCCATTAAGTACTGGTAATAGATATGAGTATGCTAAAGGTGCAAATACTGAATTTATGTTTTCGCCAACAAGTGATCAACTCCTTATAAATACTACATTTACTCGAAGTTCTAGTACTTCAGTAGGATATTTAGATTATTTCGAGGTAAATGTGCAACGGTCTCTTAGTTTTGCTGACGATCAGATGATCTTTAGGAAAAATATTGAAAATGCCAATGTAGCTCAATATAGTCTTTCTAACGCAAGTCAAAATGTAGTGATTTGGGATATAACTACTCCTGTAAATCCTTACAAAGTAGTTACAGCAAATCAAGGAAATACTCTTAGCTTTAATGCTGATGCAACCACCTTAAACGAGTTTATTGCGTTTAACGGTAATTCGTATCTATCAACGGAGTTTGTTGAAGAAGTTCCCAACCAAAGTCTTCATAGTAGTCGAAATATCGATTATTTAATAATTACGTACCCCGAATTTATTGTTGAGGCTGAGATATTGGCTGATTTTCATAGATCGAGGAGTAATATGAATATATTGGTTACAACAATTGAAAAGGTCTATAATGAGTTTTCATCAGGGGGACAGGATATTACAGCTATCCGCGATTTTGCGAAAATGCTTTATGATGCAAGTGATTCAGGCAAAGAGCTAAAATATCTGCTTCTTTTTGGAGATGCATCTTACGATTATAAGAATATTCTACCTGATAATTCTAATTATGTACCATGTTGGGAATCTATTAAATCTCTTGATATAGTTTCCTCCATAGCAACTGATGATTATTTCGGATTTTTGGATGATGGAGAAGGGGAGGAGTATCAGAATGATTTGGTCGACATAGGTATTGGACGGTTTGTTGTAGGAACAAAAGTTGAAGCACAAGCAGCAATTGATAAAACAATTCATTATTCAGTTAATACTTCAAAAGTAATGGCTCCATGGCGCAATATAGTTACTTTTTTGGCAGATGACGGAGATGCTAATCGACATCTAAAGGATGCAGAAGTACTATCTTCTATATTTGATACAGCACAAAAAGTTTATAATGTAAGTAAAATATATGCTGATGCTTATGAACAAATTTCAACGCCAAGTGGTCAGTCGGCACCAGCTGTAAACCTGGCAATAAATGAACGAATTGAAAAAGGGACTCTGATATTTAACTACTCAGGACATGGTGGAGAAATTGGCCTCGGGCATGAGAGATTTTTGCAAATACCTGATATAATTTCGTGGAAAAACTATGATAAACTGGCCGTATTTATAACGGCTACCTGCGAATTTACAAGATACGATGATCCAAGTAGAGTATCAGCAGGTGAGTTGGTTTTTTTAAATGATGAAGGTGGAGCAATATCTTTGTTTACAACCTCTAGAGCTACTTTTGCCGGATCGAATTTGGCACTAAATAAAGCTATCTATAATAATAATATGTTCAAAAAAATTGATGGTGAGTACCCAAGATTTGGAGATATAATTCGCAGATCAAAATTATATGGAACAGCAAACGACAAAAAGTTTGTGTTAATTGGAGATCCCGCCTGCAAGATGGCATATCCCGAATATAATGCTCAAACGGTCAAAATAAACTCACATGTTGTTTTGCCCGATGAATATGATACTATACGAGCCTTGCAATTAGTTAAAGTTGAAGGTATTGTAAATGATGATGAAGGAACTAAACTTACAGATTTTAACGGTGAAATTTTTTCTTCTGTATACGATAAGAAAACAGAAATTCTAACATTAGGTGATGAAAATTTACCCTATACTTTTTATGTAAGGAATAGTGTAATATTTAAGGGTAAAGCAAGCATTGTTAATGGTGATTTTTCATTTGAGTTCATGGTCCCAAAGGATATTGCCTATAAGTACGGTGATGGAAGAATTAGCTATTATTTCAGAGATACTATAACTGATGGCAATGGTTATTACGAGAATATTGTTGTTGGAGGATTTGATGAAAATGCAAAAGTTGATACAGAAGGGCCAATCATTAGTTTATTTATTAATGATACTACTTTCAGGTCGGGCGATTTTACAAATCAAAACCCTAATTTGATAGCGTTTGTAAGCGATTCAAGTGGTATTAACACAACTGGCAATGGTATTGGACATGATATTATTAGTGTGATTAACGAAGATAAACTTCTTACGTTTGTGTTAAACGACTATTATGAAGCCAATCAAAACAAATACAATCAGGGTAGTATTGTTTATCCGTTCAGTGAACTGCCCGACGGTGAACACAGCCTGAGTTTAAAGGTTTGGGATGTGTATAATAACTCTTCAACCGCATATTTAGATTTTGTTGTTGTTTCTTCGATGGATGTTATTGTCGAAAATCTGATGAATTACCCAAATCCTTTTATGGGTAAAACAAATTTTGTTTTCGATCATAACCAATCAGGAAATACCATAGATGTTAGTGTCGATATTTTTCGACTTGATGGAAAACTGATAAAGAAAATTGTAACCACTCTTAATCCTGAAGGACATCGTTCGGAACCAATTGTTTGGGATGGAACAACAGATAGCGGGGGTGCAATTGCTCGAGGGTTTTATGTATACAGAGTTACAGTTAAAAATGAAGGTGGTTCAAAAGCCACTGATACGTCTAAACTGATTTATATAAGATAAACTGGCCAAAGGTTAAGCCAACCATAAGATTGTTATTTTTGTCGTTGATATATGAGAAAAATTTATTTAATATTTTTTACATTGTTTTTGCAAACACTGCTACTTGCTCAGGTAACAATTCCTGTTAAACTGCAATATGATGATGTGATAAAACAGGAAACAAGGCATGGTGAGATATCTTATCTTACATTTGAAGGAGCTGTAAATATACATGCATACGGTTCATTCCCTGTATATTCATATGATATTGACCTGCCGGGTGAGTATTTCGAATGTGAAGTAATTATTGAAGAATTAATTGAGGATTCTTTATCCGAATCATTATCAAATCGGTTAACCGACAATGATTTAATTGGTAACAAGTTTGAATATAAGGTTAGCTATATAGGGACAGTAGCTCGCATCCAAGTTCTTCCTTTTAAGTGGAATGATTCTCAATCACGTATTTTACAACTTATCGAGTTTAATTTATTGGTAGATTTTGTGCCATCAGAGGGTCCAAATAATAATAAGACTATTCAAAATGACTATTCCAGCGAATCAGTCCTTGCATCAGGCACTTGGGTAAAATTTGGGATATTAAATACTGGTGTTCATAAACTTACCTATTCTGATATAGAAAATATGGGGTTAGTGCCATCACAAATTGATATAAATAAGTTAGGTATATTTGGTGCATATTCAGGATTACTTCCTGAATTAAACAACAAAATAGAGCTCGATGATCTCCAGGAAAACTCAATAATGCTTTGGGGTTTCGATGATGGAACTTTTGATAATGATGACTATATACTTTTTTATGCCCAAGCACCAACAACATGGTGGTACAATATTTTTGAGGGTAGGTACAATCATGTTACCAATATTTACTCCGATACATCCTATTACTTTTTTACACCTGATAAAGGTACTGCCAAATCAATAACTAGTCTTGATGGGTTAGGGAACGAACCTACTCAGTTTGTTAATTCATTTACCGATTATTCAGTACATGAGAATGAATATGAGAATATGATTTCATCAGGTAAAGAATGGTATGGTGAGAGATTTACCGGTGATACTATTGAAAGAGTTTTTTCTTTTCATTTTCCTAATTTAATAACAAGTCAGCCTGTTTATTTGAGTATTGACTTAATAGGAAAAGCCAGTGTTGACTCATATTACGATATCTTTATTAACGACACTAAAATTGTTGATTCAACCAAAATAAGATTTGTTACATCATCATTGGGCATATTTGCACGAAAATCGAGTGCTGATCAAACATTTTTTGTGGAAGATGGTGATATTAACGTAAAAATCAAGTATCAGTCTGATGATGACAATGCAATAGCATGGCTCGATTTTATCGAAATGAATGTGGAACGTCAATTAGTATTCGAAGGTAATCAAATGAAATTTAGTAATCCACATGCATCTGCAATGGGAAATATTACTGAATTTGAAATATCCAATTCAACTGTTGGCGATATTGTATGGGATGTAACCGATATCCATAATCCTAGAAAAATAATAGGGACTTTTGAAAATGGGACATTTAGATTTGTATTACCTACCGATTCATTAAAGACGTTTACAATATTTAATGGTGATGAGTATTATTCCCCAGTTTCTTTTAAGGATGTTCAAAATCAAAATCTTCATGCTATAAGTAATGTTAATTTTGTAATTATTCGCCCTGATATATTTGCTGTTGAAGCAGACCGGCTTGCCACCATTCATCAAAACTATGATAACTTAAGTACAATATGTATAAGCCCCCAACAGATTTACAATGAATTTTCATCCGGATCGCAGGATATAAGTGCAATAAGGAACTTCATGAGGATGCTTTATACCAGAGGAGCTTTTGGTAGTGATAGGGCATATTTATTACTTTTTGGAGATGCATCATTTGATTATAAGCACCGAATACATGGTAACACTAATTTGGTTCCCACATATGAATCGAAGGAGTCGTTACGAGAAACAGGATCGTTTGTGACTGATGATTATTTCGGGTTGCTCGACGATTACGAAGGGCCATCTTCTTCCGGTCAACTCGATATAGGTATCGGAAGATTCCCAATAAGTACTGTTGAAGAGGCAATTACTGCGGTTGATAAGATAGAGGATTATGTTACTCCCAACATTGATGTTATGGGCGACTGGCGTACTAATATTTGTTTTGTGGCCGATGATCGAGACAATAATCTGCATCTTAAGCAGGCCGAAGGTTTGATTGATATTGCAGATACTTTGAACAAAGGGTTGGGAATTAACAAAATATTCCTTGATGCCTATAATAAGATTACAGTTCCTGGAGGTTTTCGTTATCCGGATGTTAACAAAAAGATTAATAAGCAAATGGCCGAAGGTGCTTTGATACTTAACTACACAGGACATGGTGGGCTAATTGGGTGGTCGGATGAGTTAGTGTTGGATGTGCCAATGATTAATGCATTTGATAATTATAATAACATGCCGTTGATTATAACAGCCACATGTGAGTTTAGTCGTTTTGATGACCCCGAATTTACATCTGCCGGAGAGTATGTGTATCTTAATAAAAAGGGAGGGGCAATTGGGTTATTAACAACAACACGACTTGCGTATGCTCATGCTAATTATATTGTAAATAGAAGGATATATACTAATCTATTGTCGAGTAATGATGGAAATGTTCCAAGACTTGGTGATTTGGTTCGATTATCAAAATTACCATCTGATGAGAATTACCTGAATTTTGTGCTTCTTGGCGACCCTGCACTTACACTAGCCTATCCGCATTACAATATAATAACTACTGATAGTAAATTATTGAATGATACTATTCATGCCTTATCAATAGTGAATGTTTCTGGTGAAATCAGACTGGCTAACGGTCAAAAAAATGAAAATTTTAATGGGTATGTTTTCCCCAAGGTTATCGATAAAGCTACAAAGTATACTACGCTTGCAAATGATGGTAACAGTTACCCCCAGGACTTTACTTTGTTTGATAAAGTTCTATTTGATGGAAAAGTAAGTGTAAAGAATGGGTCTTTTAGTTTTGAATTTATGGTACCCAAAGATATATCCTATAATTATGGTTATGGTAAAATAAGGTATTATGCCATAGATACTGTGGAATTAAAGGATGCCTGGGGTGCTTATGATCAACTTTATATTGGTGGTATTGATGAAAATGCTGAGATTGATAATATCGGTCCCAATATTGAACTTTATCTAAATAGTAATGCATTTAAATCAGGTGACGTTGTTACAAATAACCCGGTAATGCTAGCATATATAAGTGATAGTAACGGAGTTAATACTACAGGTAATGGGCTTGGACGAGATATAGTTATGATTGTTGATAACGATTATGCAAACCAGATAATTATGAATAGTGGGTTTGAGTTAGATTTAAACTCATACAAGTCAGGCAGTATCGTTTATCCCTTTGCTAATTTAAATAAAGGTGTTCATTCAATTACGATTAAAGCATGGGATCTATATAATAACTCCTCTGAAAATACAATTGAGTTTATTGTTGATGATGCTGCAGATATACGTCTCAGACAAGTGAAAAATTTCCCTAATCCTTTTATTGGTGATACGGAGTTTAGTTTTAGTCATAATAAGCAAGGGTTGCATCTAAGCGCAAAAATCAGAATTTATAATCTTGATGGTAAGTTGATAATTGAGCTTGATGACCGTGAAGATTCAAGTGCAAGTGGAACTGGCACAATTGTTTGGGATGGTAAAAATAAAAATGGATATGATATAAACTCAGGTATTTATGTATATACTTTAGAAGTAGAGGATACCTTTGGAAATATTACAGTTCAACAACAGAAATTAATTAAGATCAACAAATAACAATAACCTGGTTTATTCGTTTATAACATACAATTAACTTAATAAATCAACTTCATCCATTTTTGGGATTGATTTATAATATAAATAAAATTATTTCGTTAGGTTTGCAACCTTTTTTAATTATAAGTAAATAGATGAGACAGAAGATTTTAATATTATTGATAGCAACATTTCTATTTTCGAATGTTAACGCCCAAATTGAAAAGAATGGGCAACAACTAAATACCATTACTACAGCAGTACCACTTCTTATGATTGGTCCTGATGCTCGTGCCGGTGGTATGGGTGATGGTGGTGTTGCTTCATCAGCCGATGCAAATTCGATGCACTGGAATCCGGCAAAATATGCCAAAATTGCTGATGATATGGGATTTGCATTATCATATACTCCATGGCTAAGAAATCTTGTAAATGATATAAATCTGGCATATGTTTCGTTTTATAAGCGAATTAATCCTATGTCAACTTTTGCAACAACTCTACGTTATTTTTCACTTGGAGAAATCACTTTTACAAATGATGTTGGTGATCCGATTGGTACTTATAAACCAAATGAGTTTGCAATTGATGCTACTTACGCACGTGTTCTTACCGATAAACTTTCGATAGCTGTAGCGGGTAGATTTATTTATTCGAACCTTACTCAGGGACAATTTGTTCAGGGAGTAGAAACAAAACCCGGAACTTCTGTAGCAGCTGATATTGCTATGTACTGGGAAGATGATGTTAGTTGGTTTCAAACAATGGATGCTACTTTTGCATGGGGTATAAATATCTCAAATATTGGAAGTAAAATATCTTACTCAGGAACAAATATTGAAAAGGATTTTATACCAACGAATTTGAGAATTGGACCCAGACTTACTCTGGATATTGATGATTATAATACCATATCGTTTCAAGTTGACATAAATAAACTATTGGTTCCAACGCCACCAATCTATTCCGATTCAACAAATCCTGATGGTACATATATCATCGAAAAAGGTATGGATCCCAATGTTGGCCCAATTAAAGGCATGATTCAATCGTGGTACGATGCTCCTGGTGGTTTCTCCGAAGAAATAAGAGAATTTAGTTTCTCTGTAGGTACCGAATATTGGTATAATGACATTCTTGCCCTAAGGGGTGGTTTTTTCTATGAGGATCTTACAAAAGGAAATCGTAAATATGCTACTTTAGGTGTAGGTCTTCGTTATAATGTTTTTGGTCTTGATTTCTCATATCTCATTCCAGTTACACAAGATCAGAACCCACTTCAAAACACACTTCGCTTTTCTCTTATCTTTAATTTAGGTAAAGCGAATAAGAATACGACACCACAAAAATAATGTCAAGGCTTAAAATAGGGATAGGTTATGATGTTCATAAACTTGTGCCTGATAGAAAGCTAATCCTTGGTGGGGTAACGATCGATTCAAATCTTGGAATTCTGGGATTTTCTGATGGTGATGTATTAATTCATGCTATTGCAGATGCATTACTGGGAGCTGCGGCTTTAGGAGATATAGGCATTCATTTTCCAGATTCAGATAACAAAAACCTTGGATTATCGGGTATAAAGTTGCTTTCTGATGTTTTCGACTTAATTTCCAAAAAAGGTTACAGTATTATAAATATTGACTCTACCATTATCTTACAATCTCCAAAAATCGTTGATCATATTCTTAAGATGCGAAAAAATATAGCTACTGTATTGAATTTGAAAATTGAGAATATATCGGTAAAAGCTACCACTACTGATAAGTTGGGGTTTGCTGGTCGCAGTGAAGGTGTTGGAGCTGAAGCTATTGTATTATTGAAAAAAAATAAAAGTTAGCGCTTCAATTATTCCAAAAAGCATTAAACATAATTCTTATTTCAATCTCATTATCGTACCCCTTAAAAGAAGGTATATTTATTTCATCGTTATATAGAGTGCCAGTTAGCGTAAATACACGGTAGCTGCCCGATTGTTGACTTGTTCGCATAATATTCATCTTGAAATTAACCTCCACACTAAAATCATTATTATCGTTAATCAATTGTAATTCAGTAATATATTCCTGATTGTACGTTTTTTGATTAATAATCTGTTCAATCGGTAATATTCCTTTTAAAGTAAACTTTGTAGAATTTAAAGTTGTATCGTTGTTAACTTCAACTAGTGATGCTTTATTATAAAAATCAATATTCCTCAAGTCAATTCTTATATTACCGGTTTTATAATTTAGGTTAACCATAATTTTATTGTTTTCCCATTCGTGATTTTCGGATCCAGCAGTAGCTGCAATGATCATGTTTGCCGAATATGTTTGATATCCAGGCTTTTGGGCTTGAGTATTGAAAAATACA